>DATFES010000158.1:0-2320 GCA_035250945.1 Alphaproteobacteria bacterium
GGCGCGCGTACATCTCGGGGTGAGGCGGCAGTTCGGTAAGCGGCTCGCCGATTTCCAGGCGCTGCAGTTCAAGTTGGCCGACATGGCGACCGAGCTCGAGGCGGCGAGGTTGATGATTCATCGCGCGGCGAGCCGGCTCGACGCCGGCGATACGGACGCGACGCTCTATTGCGCGATGGCCAAGTGCTTGGCCACCGATACCGGCTTCACGGTGTGCAATGACGCGCTGCAGCTCTTCGGCGGATACGGCTATCTCAAGGACTATCCGATCGAGCGGCACCTGCGCGACGCGCGGGTCCACCAGATCCTCGAGGGCACGAATGAGATCATGCGGGTGATCATCGCCCGCCGCTTGTTGGGCGTGTGAGGAACGATGAACGAGGCGGCGGCGCCGAGCGGCAATATCTTGTTCGCGGTGCGCGGGCGGCTCGGGCACGCGATGATGAACCGGCCGAAGGCGCTCAACGCGCTGACCCTCGGCATGTCGCAGGCGCTCGACCGCCAGCTCAAGGCTTGGGCGCAGGATCCAGGAATCGACACAGTGGCGATCACCGGCGCCGGCGATCGCGCATTTTGCGCCGGCGGTGATGTTCGCGCACTTTATGAATCGGGTCCCGGCGGGCAATTGACCCGCGATTTCTACTGGCACGAATACCGGCTCAATCGTCGCATCCACCGCTTTCCCAAGGACTATGTCGCGCTCATCGACGGCATCGCCATGGGCGGCGGGGTCGGCGTGTCGATGACCGGGCGCTTCCGCGCGCTCAGCGAGAAAGCGTTGTTCGCCATGCCGGAGACCGGCATCGGCCTCTTTCCCGATGTCGGCGCGACCTACTTCCTTACCCGCACGCCCGGCCAGCTCGGCATGTTCCTCGGCTTGACCGGCGCTCGGCTAAAGGCCGCCGATCTCGTCTATTGCGGACTTGCCACGCACTACGTGCCGTCGGGCCGCATGACGGAACTGCTGGCGGCGCTCGAAAGCGAGTCCGCCACGGCAGCATTGGCGCGCTTCGCGCGATCCGCCGGCGCTTCGCCGCTGGCGGCGCATCGCGCGGCGATCGATCGCTGCTTCGCCGGCGATACGATCGAGGCGATCCTGGACGCGCTTGTTCGCGAAAAGAGCGGCTGGGCGAGCACGACGCATGATGCGCTCTTGCAGAAGTCGCCGACCAGCCTTCGCGTCACTTTGCGCCAGCTTCGCACGGGCGCAAGCCTCGATTTCGAGGACTGTATGCGGCTCGAGTACCGGCTGGTGCAACGGTTCATGGCCGGCGGCGATTTTTTCGAGGGCGTGCGGTCAGTGGTGATCGACAAGGACAACGCGCCGCGTTGGAATCCGGCGCGGCTCGAGGACGTCGACCCTGCGCGCGTCGACAAGTATTTCGCTACGCTTGGGCGTGACGAGTTGACGTTTGAGGAATGAAGCGTATTCGACGATCCGCATGGTCTGACAAGCTCGCCATGAGGACCGCATCGCAATGGATCTGGCCTCGCCTTGCGCTGTTTCGAAGGGCGGGACGATCGAGTTGAGCGTGGGAGGAACGCAATATGGCGAACATCGGGTTTATCGGCGTCGGCAACATGGGCGGGCCGATGGCGCGCAATCTGATCAAGGCGGGACACAAACTGAAGGCGTTTGACGTCGCAAAGGTATCGCTCGATCCCGTGGTCGGGGCCGGCGCGGCTGCCGCCGCGAGTCCCGCCGATGCGGCGAAGGGCGTCGAGGCGGTCATCACGATGCTGCCAGCGGGCGCGCACGTGCGCGACGTCTACATGGGCGCCGGCGCAGTCATCGCCGCGGCGGCGAAAGGCACGTTGCTGATCGACTGCTCGACCATCGACGTCGAAAGTGCGCGCGCTGTCGGCGAAGCGGCGGCGAAGGCCGGCCACGACATGGTCGATGCACCAGTCTCGGGCGGCGTCGCCGGCGCCGAAGGGGCGACGCTCACCTTCATGGTCGGCGGAACCGAGAAATCGTTCCAGCGCGCCTTGCCGGTGCTTCAGGCGATGGGCAAGACGATCGTGCACGCCGGCGGCGCCGGCAACGGCCAGGCGGCGAAGATCTGCAACAACATGATCCTCGGCATTTCGATGATCGCGGTCTGCGAGGGCTTTCTGCTCGCCGAAAAGCTTGGGCTCGAGGCGCAAAAGCTGTTCGACATTAGCTCAAAATCTTCCGGTCAGTGCTGGTCGATGACCAACTATTGCCCGGTACCGGGTCCGGTGCCGACGTCGCCGGCGAACCGTGGCTACAAGCCCGGCTTCACCGCGGCGATGATGTTGAAGGACATGAAGCTTTCCCAGCAGGCGGCGCAACAGG
>DATFES010000170.1:0-2099 GCA_035250945.1 Alphaproteobacteria bacterium
TCGGGCGGCAACCGATTGAAACGCTCCTCGTCGATCATCCGGAAACCTCGGAAAAGGACGAAATCCTGCGACTTGACGTTGATCCGAGCGTCGCGGTCGACAAGGAGATCGTTCGTGGCGAGCGCCTGGGCGAATTCGAGCGTCGCCTCGTAACTCTGCTGGTAGGACAGACAAAAATCGAGCGCCTGACGCGCCGCAGCCGCGGTTCGGCCTTCGGCATCGAACAGCGGATTGTCGTCGCCCGCCTCCAGCAGATCGCATTCTTCGTCGATGCACAGCGTGAGCTGCTTGCTTTGCGGATTTTCGGCGAACAGAAAGGGATAGCGGCGTACATACGCCGGTACGTACGCTCCTTGCGTCCAGTGACCGGATTCATCGACGAATGCATTGCGGCCGTCGCGCAATCCGACGATCGCCAAAGGCGCGGCCGGCGCATCGCGGGTGAAGACGATCGGGTAGTGCCGTTGCGCGGCGTAGAACTCGCTGGCCGCCAATGGGATTGCGTTGGCGGCGCGCGCAAAACCGAAATCGACGCGGCGTTTGACCGACAGGCCGAGATGAATCTGCGACTGCAAGGCCGCCGGCCGGCGATAAAACAGCGGCAGCGACGAAGCGGCCTCAGATTCACTCGCCATGTTTGATACTCTCCCGATCTCGATGCGAGAAGCGGCGGATCAGCGCGCGATCGGCCGCACCGCGCGATTTGCGCGGATGCGTTCGGCTGGGCTGTCGATTGCCCCGACCGCTGCGCCATTTCCGTTGGCGCGATGGACGCCGTCGGCTCCATCGACCCCATTGCCGCCGTTCGCTTTGGCCGCGGCCGCGACGTCGGTTCCACATTGCGACTCGAAATCCTTGCGCGCCTGCGGGCTGTCGATCAGCGCCACCACGCTCGCCAGCTCGGCGCAGCTGACGCTCTCCTCGGCACCGGCGAGGCGCTGTTTCAACACCCATTCGGCGCGCTGCTGCGGGCGCTGTTCGAAACCGAGCGTCTCGCCGGTCGGGGCCTTGACTTCGAGGAATACCTGACGCGAAAGCAACGAATAGTAGTCCGGCAGAATGTGATGGCTCGTGGCGTAGACCAGCGCTCCCGGCGGCGCGTTGTCCTTGGGCTCGGCATAGATCACCCCGTAGGCGATCGTGTGGCGCCCGCCGCGCAACGCCTCGTCGGAGAGCCGCGAGTCGTCCTCGAAAATGATCCGCACCGGCTCCGGCGCCGGCTCCGTCGGCACGATCGGCGCCGCCGATTTGTAGAACACCATCGAGCTGCCGGGAGGCGGAGGCGGATTTTGTGGGCTGCCAAACCATGATTCGAACGCCTCGTTGCCGCCGCCGACGGCGAACGTCGCGCCATTGAGCAGCAGCATGTCGCCCAACCGGTTCAGTTCTGGCCGCGCCGTGAAGATGCGGATCGGCCCGCTCCCGCCTCCGGCGACGATCGATACCGGAGCGGTTGCCAAAAGTTGCCCGGCGCCGATCTCCGGGCGCAGCGGCGCCTGATTGTCGAGGACGAGCGTCACGCCGCCGCCGGCGGTGATCATGCCGCCCGAAAGCGCCACGCTGTTTTGCGCCCGCACCTCGATATCGCTCGCCGCTTGGGCGATCAGGCCGTTGGTCGCCTCCAGCGTCACATTAAACGGCGTGCCCGTGCCGATCCGTATGCCGCCGCCGCCGGCGACGATGTCGGTTGCGATCAGGCTCGCCGTCGGATCGACGCTGGAATCGACGTCGATCGTCACGTCGCCGTCCGCGTCGGAATGCGCCCGGCGAATATTAGCGCCGCCGCCGCCGGTTTGCCGGAAATCGATGTCGCCGCGGCGCGTCTCGAGCGCGCTTACCGTCACGTCGCTCGTGGACCGGTTGACGATCGCGACGTCGCCCGCACCGGCGCCGACGAGGTTGCGCGCGCTGAGCGTCGCGACATTGGTGAGCAGCGGCGCCCCGAGCGAACCGATCCCGCCGCCGGCCGAAAGCGTCGCCGTGCGCGCCGTCACGTTGACGGCTCCTGATTGACCGCCGCGGACGATCGCGCCGCCAGCGGCAATGCTGACGTCGGCCGAGAGCCGCTTGGCCGCGATCTCGAACGACGTCCGCGTGCG
>DATFES010000206.1:0-12898 GCA_035250945.1 Alphaproteobacteria bacterium
GTCAGCACGCCAAGGAAAACGACCATCGACCAGAATCCGAAAGCGCCGATCTCGCCCAGCGAAATCGCCCATGGAAACAAGAATGCGACTTCGAGATCGAAAATGATGAATAGGATCGCCACGAGATAGAAACGCACATCAAATTTACGACGTGCGTCGTCGAACGCCTCGAAGCCGCATTCGTATGCCGATAACTTTTCCGCATCGGGCCGCTGCCGGGCGGCGATCAGCGAGGCGAGCACCATCACGCCCGACAGCCCGATGGCGATGCCGAAGAAAATCAGGATCGGCAGATACTCGCGCAGCAAAGCATCCATCTATCGCCCCTTGTCCGGGCCGAGCCGCCCAGCCGCTGTCGCCGCCCAGAATCGCCTGTTATGGCCGTCCAACGCCGAGGGACGAATCCCGTATCCGCGGCGCTTATCGCCGGGCGGCGTTCAACGATCACGCGCGGGCTTTCGGCCGGAAGCCGAGCCCCCATTTACCCGCCGGGCGGTATTTATAGATATGGAATCCCGATAAGAAAAGCGCCGTGTTGCAGCGCGAAGGGCGCTTCCGACGCGTGGGAATCGCACGGTTTTTTAGAAGACGAGATGGCGCGAGCGACGGGACTTGAACCCGCGGCCTCCGGCGTGACAGGCCGGCGCTCTAACCAACTGAGCTACGCCCGCGCGAGCATTTCTCGACGGCCGGTGATGTACAGGCGCCGCATACTTAAGTCAAGGCGAGCGGAGGCGCGGCATGAACGGTTTAGGCAGGAATATTCGTAATATACGTCATGCGTTTGCGGCGGCGCGCCGTTCCGGATAGAGCGCCAAGAGGCCCTCGCGCGAGGCGGGCGTCACGCCACGTTCGGTGACCAACGCGCTGACAAGCCGCGCTGGCGTGACGTCGAAGGCGTAGTTGGCGGCACGCGTGCCGGCCGGCGTAAGCTCGACGCTGGCAACACCGCCATCGGCGCTTCGACCGACGACCGTCGTCACTTCGCTGGGATCGCGCTCCTCGATGGGGACCTCGCGCAATCCGTCGCGAACCGACCAATCGATTGTCGGCCCGGGCAGGGCGACGTAGAACGGCACGCCCGTGTCGCGTGCGGCCAGCGCCTTCAGATACGTCCCGATCTTATTGCACACGTCGCCCTGGGCGGTAACCCGGTCCGTGCCCACGAGGCACATATCGACCATGCCGCGCTGCATAAGGTGGCCGCCGGCGTTATCGACGATGACCGTGTGCGGAATGCCGTGACGACCGAGCTCCCACGCGGTAAGCGCGGAGCCCTGATTGCGTGGGCGCGTTTCGTCGACCCAGACGTGGACGTTTAGCCCGGAGTCGTGCGCCATGTAGATCGGCGCCAGCGCCGTCCCCCAATCGACCGTCGCAAGCCAGCCGGCGTTGCAATGGGTCAAGACGTTGAGCGCGCGCGAATCGTCGTGCTTGGCATGGGCGGCGCGGATGAGCCCTAGTCCATGCTCGCCGATAGCGCGATTGATCGCCACGTCTTCATCGCAGATCTCGCCGGCGCGCCGATAAGCGGAGGCGACGCGATGGTCGGGCGGCAGGCCGGCGACGACACGACGGATATCCTCGATCGCCCAGCGAAGATTGATCGCCGTCGGCCGCGTCGCGGCCAAGGTTGCGCAGGCGTGGGCGAGCGAGGCATCGGACGGATCGGCGCGCAGCGCAAGGCAGACACCATAGGCCGCCGTGGCGCCGATCAGCGGCGCGCCGCGCACCTGCATGGAGCGAATGGCGTGCGCGGCGGACGAAAGATCCGTCAGGCGCACAATTTCGAGGCGCGCCGGCAAAAGCGTCTGGTCCAAGATGCGCACCGACCAGCCATCCTCATCGAGCCAGATGGAACGATATGTGACGCCGTCGATCAGCATGGCGATTCAGATATCAGAAGTCGGATTCCGGCCATCGGACTTGCATTGTAATCTGGATTTCTTGTCGTGAAAGCCGTTCGCCCGACCCGCTCGGCAGCGTCAGCGTCACACTATCTGACTTCGCACTTTTGGCTTCTGAATGATCGACCCGACACATAGGTAACGCTTCGTACCGGACATATGGGTAACACCTTCCCCATGCAATTGCATGGGGAAGGTGGCGATGGCGTGGAAAGCGAGTTCGGCATATCCCGTAAGACCGGGTAAGATCTTCGAGCGTTACAAGGACCATGGACTCGAAGGGCGGAGCGACCGCTCGCGGCGGCGGGTACGCTATGCCCGCCAGCTCCCGCCGCAGCTCGAAGCCGCGATCGTCACCCTCAAGTGGGACACGGCCCACTGGGGCGCAAGCAAGATCAGGGAGCTGCTGGTCCGCCGCCTGCCTGGCGATGTCAGGGCTCCCGCCCGGTACACCACCCATGCCGTGCTCGATCGTCATGGTCTCGTCAAGCGCATGGGGCCCAAGCGCCGCCATGCGCGCTCTAGAATCGATAACGTTGGAGGCCGGGACGGGTCGCCAGCAGGAGCCACCCACTTCCCGAGGCGCGACGGGTCGCGCCACCGAACGTCGCTTTCATCCAGCCGCCGTACCTGAACGCAAAAGTAAATGGCGCAGTCGCGGGGCTGCTCGCCGGCCTTGCGCTCTTTCTCGCCACGAATTGGCTCAGGCTCAATGGCGGGGCCGTCGTGGGGCGGCGCCTCGTTTTCCTCGGTCAGTTCCTCAAAAGTCATTGGGTATCGTTCAGCACAACTCCGATCGGATTTCGCTTACGGATTTCTTACCGATTTGTGGTCGACTACGTAGCAGCCGGGCTATATATCGCGATTATCCGCCTTCGGGAGACGGACAGGCTGAAGGAACCCCCCTCCGCCGACACCATGAAGCGAGAACGACGTCATGGTTCATATCGGCACTTACCTAAGCTACGACGGTCGCAACCACTAGGTTCGGCGGGACAGATCAATGTCGCCAGACACCACGCGCATGGAGACGCACCGCCAGCAACCGGACAGTGGCGAGCAGCCGGTGCCGCCATCGGCAGCCGACAAACGTCCCGACTGGCGCGAACGCGCCCGCGAGCGCCGTCAGCGGCTCGTCCAATTCGGTGATGTGTTCCATGTCGCGACCTTCGTCGTCGCCGAGTTCGTAGCCCGGGTTGTTCCCGAACGGCATTGGCGGGGCGTTAGCCTTGCCTTCGCCCGCGCGTCGCTTGCAGCCCGACGGTTCAGGGTGCGCGGCGCGATCGCTCGGCTCGATGCCAATCTGGGAGGCCGCATACCCGACGAGCTTAATCGCCGGACGCTGCTCGCATCGATTGTCGGCGCCTTCTTTGAGGAGCGCGTATTCTTCCACAAGGCAGCGCACGACCCGGCTTGGCGCCCGAATGTGCGGCTCGACGGCGGTGAATGGTTGGACGCGGCTCTGGCCGCCGGCCGCGGCGCCGTGATTTGGATCGCACCGATGATTTTTTCGACGCTCCTCGTTAAGATCGCTTTGCATGATGCCGGGCACCGCGTCGCGCATTTGAGCGTGCCGTGGCACGGGCCTGCACGCACCCGGTTCGGCCGTTGGCTGGTCAACGCGCGCGCCGTGGTCGTCGAGGAGCGTTTCGTCGAGCGGATAATCATACCGATGGATGGTCGCGCGGGGGCGGTGCTGGACGAACTCGGGCAACGGGTCCGCAGCAATCGGATCGTCACCATCACAGCCGTCGACAACGCGAACAAGCCGCTCGAGGCGCCCTTTTTACGCGGAAGCCTGCGACTCGGGCCTGGTGCGCCGCGTCTCGCCCTCAGCCACCGTGCGCCCTTGTTTGCGGCGATATTGGCCCGGGACGCCGCCGGCGCGTTCTGTGTGAAGCTCCATCCCCTGACCTCTATGGACACAGGCACCGCCGTCGACACGATGAATGGCTTCGCCCGCGCTTTCGCCGATGCATATGCCCGCGGCGTAATCGAGAGCCCGGCACTGTGGAAGATCGACCCGCGGCCACGAACGCGGCGCCCGACCGACTCGGCGGTCGCCGGTGGTCATCGCCAGTAGGAAAACCGTGCAGGCACCAATGCACCGCTCGGCGCTCGCATTAGCATATGGTGGACGTGTGGAAGGCGTTTGGTTTTCACGAATCAGCAGTGAACCGATCAAAAATATGACCGTCGCGTCTATCGAGGCTTCTCCCTTCGAACGTTACTGTGCCGACGCTGGAGGACGTCCGGATACCGGTCGTCAAGGCAGTGATTGGGTTGCGGCAACACTCGATCATGGGCAATGACAGATGATGACGAGCGCCAGACACGACTCATTGATCAGACGCATTAGATTCGCTCAATCCTGCCGATTTCATCTCGATCTCGCGGGCAATGCTATCGGGCTCCGCCGCAAGTACGGTAGTTATCAATTATTCTACCGTGCCATTGTCGTGTTATTTGATTTAATTGAGGCGTTACGCGCCGGCGGCCATGTGGACCATCTTGGCCACGCCCACTATGCGGCCCTGCTCGCCCCAGGCCGGCTGGAACAGAATCCTCGCTATCGGGGCTATTGGTACGATTCGACGCGCAACGCTCTCGTCGGTGTCCTGCTTGGCCTTGATTTGCATCGCTACAAAGGACGCTATTACTTGCTTGAAAGCAATCTGACTGCCGCATTGATGACGAGACGCCGTGCGCTTTACGACGACCCGTTCGATCCTTTCATCACTGAACTTGTCGCCGTAGCCAAGAAATTCGGGTTCGAGCAGATCGTTCTGTTCCGCAGTTCATGGTCTCGCCAATACCTTGAAGAGTTCGCGCGCGCGACCCGGGCCACCAACGTTCGGATCGTTCCTGCATCGGCAATGAAGTTTAAGAACGATCCACAGACCATTTCTTTGCCGGCCTTACCGACCCAGCTCGCGCCCAACACCATGTACGTTGTGTGCACGGCAGCCAGCTTCAGTCCCATTTTTACGTTTCTTCATCACAAGCGATTCGCCGCCCAATGGTTGTCGGATGGACTGGTCGAGCGCGGCGGCTTGCCGTCGCGTCTTTCGGTTGTGCCCACATACGATGAACCCCGATTGTTCGAAGAGCCGCTCGATCCTCGGTGGCCGAATCTTGTCGTAAAGCTCGCCAGCTCCGACAAGAGCAAGGATGTTTTGATGGGCAGATTCGAATCCCTGAACCACGTGCGGGAGGCGCTCGGCTTATCCGATTTTGGTGGACTGCCGATCCAATTTAGAGAGCGCATTCATCGATATTGGATCGACCGCTTGTTTCCTGGAGCGCTTACCGCTATTTACCAACCATTCGTGCCGCCTGAAATTGTAGAGAATTTTCCAATGATGATGCGTATGGAGGTCTTTATTTCTCCCATCGCCAATGCCTGCCTATCGGCTCACGGTACTGTCGGCGGCGAATTATTACCGGAGCGTGCGCCACGGGGCATATTCCTGAAGCGGTGCCCTTACAACATCGGCGTCCCACCCGGCCACTTCGTACGGCTGGACCGGGCGACCGAGGACGAACTAAGCGAGGTAGCCCGCGAATTCGGAGATCTCGCCGCTCGCGCCATCAGAAAAAAATTCGACGTGGGTCCTGCCGGCGAGGGCGAGTCAAAGGGTGTCGCTGTTTATTCGCCCAGCGAATAGGACCGGAGCAGCCGGATATTCTCGCCCAACCCGGTACAAGTTCTGGGATGCGGCCAGTTCCGAGCGGACTTTGCCTCATGTTGGGAGCGTTTTCGGTCAGCACGTCAGTGGCCCCGCGCTCGCGTTGACGGTGCCGAACGCGGCCAAAGTGCCGCGACCGCGCCAGCGCGCATGGGCGGGGCGGATGCGCCCTGCCGGCGCGTTACCCGATTGTTACTCCCGCATTGTACTCTTGGAGTCGTTAGAAATTAACCATCTATGCGGCCGACTTTGGTGGGCGATGACGGACTCGAACCGCCGACCCTCTCGGTGTAAACGAGATGCTCTACCAACTGAGCTAATCGCCCTTGCGCCGGCCTGCGTCCCGCCGGAGGCCCTACCCCAAAATACGACATGCCGGCCGTCTTGCAACGGCCGGCACGACGGAAGAAAACAATACCGCGGAAATGTTCAGTTGACCGCGCCCTTGAGCGCCTTGCCGGCCTTGAACTTGGGCTGCTTGGAGGCCTTGATCATGATCGGCTCGCCGGTGCGCGGATTGCGCCCCTTGCTCGCCGCGCGCCTGGTAACGTAGAAGGTGCCGAAACCGACAAGCCGGACATCGTCGCCTTTTCTCAATGCCCTGGTGACGACATCGATCATCGTGTCGACAGCATTGGTGGCGGCGTTCTTGGACATGTCGGTCTTCGATGCGAGTGCTGAAACCAATTCGTTCTTGTTCACGATCGTCCCCCCTGTCATGCGTTGAAAGGGTAAGTCCGGCCGCTCGGCCGCAGCCGAACCCGCCCGTTGTAGTCGCGGCGTCTTGCGCCGTCAATGCGGCGGCGCGAGTTTTCCCCAGATTCCACGCGCCTCCCGATCGCACGCCGGGTTCGTCGAACGCAAAACGGCCGGTCGCATCCGACCGGCCGCTTGCGCGTGAGTGAATTTGGCGCCTGCGATCAATGCGTGACCACGCCGCCGATCTCGCCTTCGCGTTTCTGTCCGGCGACGGTTTCGACCTCGGCCGGCTCGATCCACTCGATCGGCGTCGGCTTCTTGGTCAGCGCGCGCTCGATCACCTCGTCGACGCTCGTCACCGGGACGATGGTCAGTCCCTTCTTGACGTTGTCGGGAATCTCGGCGAGGTCCTTCTCGTTGTCTTTGGGGATGAGCACCGTCTTGATACCACTGTGAAGCGCGGCGAGCAGCTTTTCCTTGAGCCCGCCGATCGGTAGCACGCGGCCGCGCAACGTAATTTCGCCAGTCATCGCCACGTCGCGCCGCACCGCGATGCCGCTCAGCGCCGAGACGATCGACACGATCATCGCGACGCCCGCCGACGGCCCGTCCTTGGGCGTCGCGCCCTCGGGCACGTGGATGTGAATGTCCTTCCTCTCGAACAACGGCGGCTTGATGCCGTAAATCGCGGCGCGGGCGCGAACGAAGCTCGCCCCTGCCTGGACCGATTCCTGCATCACGTCGCCAAGCTTGCCGGTGATCGTCATCTTGCCCTTGCCCGGCACGACCGCCGCCTCGACCTGCAGCAGCTCGCCGCCGACCTCGGTCCAGGCGAGACCATTGGTCACGCCGACCAGATCGTCGGTCTCCGTCTCGCCCCAGCGGAACTTGCGGACGCCGAGATACTTCTCGAGATTTTCGCGCGTCAGCTCGACCTTCGTCGCGGCGCCGGTGGCGATCTCCTTGATCACCTTGCGGCTCAAGCTGGCGATCTCGCGCTCGACGTTGCGAACGCCCGCCTCGCGCGTGTAATAGCGGATCAGGTCGCGCAAGGCGTCATCGGTGATCGCCCACTCGTCCTTCTTGAGGCCATGTTCCTTTAGCTGCTTCGGGATCAGGTGGCGGCGCGCGATCTCGACCTTCTCGTCCTCGGTGTAGCCGGGGATGCGGATGATCTCCATGCGGTCGAGCAGCGGCTGCGGCATCCTGAGCGTGTTGGCCGTGGTGATGAACATCACGTCCGACAGGTCGTAATCGACCTCGAGATAATGGTCGTTGAAGGTCGAATTCTGTTCCGGGTCGAGGACCTCGAGCAGCGCCGATGTCGGATCGCCGCGCCAGTCCGCGCCGAGCTTGTCGACCTCGTCGAGCAAGAATAACGGGTTCGACGACTTCGCCTTCTTCATGCCCTGAATGATTTTTCCGGGCATCGAGCCGATGTAGGTGCGCCGGTGTCCGCGAATCTCCGCTTCGTCGCGCACGCCGCCGAGCGACATGCGCACGAAATTGCGGCCGGTGGCGCGCGCCACCGACTTGCCGAGCGAGGTCTTGCCGACGCCGGGCGGGCCGACCAGGCAAAGGATCGGGCCCTTCAACTTCGCCATGCGCTGCTGCACCGCGAGGTATTCGAGGATCCGCTCCTTGACCTTTTCCAGGCCGTAGTGATCGTCGTTCAGCACCTTCTCAGCGAGCTTGATGTCGCGCTTGATCTTGGTGCGATGCTTCCACGGGATCGACAGCAGCCAGTCGAGATAATTGCGGACCACGGTCGCCTCGGCAGACATCGGGCTCATGGTCTTGAGCTTCTTCAGCTCGCCCATGGCCTTTTCGCGGGCTTCCTTCGACAGTTTGGTCTTCTTGATCCGCTCCTCGATCTCGGACGACTCGTCGCGACCGTCCTCGGTCTCGCCGAGCTCCTTCTGGATCGCCTTGAGTTGTTCGTTGAGGTAGTACTCGCGCTGGGTCTTCTCCATCTGCCGCTTGACGCGGCTGCGGATGCGCTTCTCGACTTGGAGGACGCCAATTTCGCCTTCCATGAAGCCGTAGATCTTCTCGAGCCGCTGGGCGACCGTTTCGATCTCCAGCAACTCCTGTTTTTCGGGGATCTTGAGCGCCAGGTGCGAAGCCACGGTGTCGGCGAGCTTGCCCGGGTCGTCGATCTGATTCATCGACACAAGCACTTCCGGCGGGATCTTTCGGTTGAGCTTGATGTACTGCTCGAACTGCCCGATGACGGTTCGCGTCAGCGCCTCGATCTCCGCCTGTTCGCCGCCCTTCTCGGAGATCGGCTCGGCATAGGCCTGGAAGAAACTTGGGTTCTCGGCGTAGCGCAGAATACGGGCGCGGCGATTGCCCTCGACCAGCACCTTGACCGTGCCGTCGGGCAGCTTGAGAAGCTGCAGCACCGTGCCAACCGTTCCGACGGAATAGATGTCCGCTGGGGTCGGGTCGTCCTGGGCGGCGTTCTTTTGGGCGACCAGCAGGATCTGCTTGTCGTCCTTCATCACGTCCTCGAGCGCGCGGACCGATTTCTCGCGGCCGACGAAAAGCGGCACGATCATGTGGGGGAAAACCACGATGTCGCGCAGCGGGAGAACCGGATAAAGCGTGCCGCGTGAAGTCTCGTACATGGAACCTCTTACAAGCCCTGCGGCGGAGGTCCCGAAGGTGGACCGCAACAAGCCGCCGCCGGCAGGTTAACAAATGGTCCCGTCGCGCGCCCGGTTCAAGTCCGCGCCCCGGGGCGGCGCCCGGCCGACGCCGCCTCAGGCGGTCGAGCCGCCGACGTTCTCGTTGCGGCGTTCGGTGTAGATCTGAAGCGGTTGCGCCCGCCCTTCGACCACCTCGCGATTGATCACCACTTCCTCGACGCCATTCATCGTTGGCAACTCGAACATGCTGTCGAGCAGGATCCCTTCCATGATCGAACGCAGACCGCGTGCGCCGGTCTTGCGCGCGATCGCCCTGCGGGCGACGGCGCGCAGCGCGTCGTCGGCGAATTCAAGATGGACGCCCTCCATCTCGAACAGGCGCTGGTACTGCTTGAGGAGCGCGTTCTTCGGCCGGATCAGGATCTCGACCAAAGCATCCTCGCTCAAATCGCTGAGCGTGGCGATCACCGGCAGGCGGCCGATGAATTCGGGGATCAGGCCGAACTTGAGCAGGTCCTCGGGCTCGACCGATCGCAGGATTTCGCCGGTCTGCCGCTCGTCGAAACCGCGCACCTCGGCGCCGAAACCGATCGACGTGCCGCGGGTACGCTGCGAGATGATCTTCTCGAGACCGGCGAAGGCGCCGCCGCATATGAAAAGAATGTTGGTCGTGTCGACCTGGAGGAACTCCTGCTGCGGGTGCTTGCGTCCGCCCTGCGGCGGCACCGAAGCAATGGTGCCTTCCATGATTTTGAGCAGCGCTTGTTGCACGCCTTCGCCCGATACGTCGCGGGTGATCGACGGGTTCTCCGACTTGCGGCTGATCTTGTCGACCTCGTCGATGTAGACGATGCCGCGTTGCGCGCGCTCGACATTATAGTCGGCCGCCTGAAGCAGGCGCAGGATGATGTTCTCGACGTCCTCGCCGACATAGCCGGCCTCGGTCAGGGTCGTCGCATCCGCCATCGTGAAAGGCACGTCGATGATCCGCGCCAGGGTTTGGGCCAACAGCGTCTTGCCGCAACCGGTCGGGCCGATCAGCAGGATGTTGGATTTGGATATTTCGACGTCGTTGTTCTTGGTCCCGTGCGACAGGCGCTTGTAATGGTTATGGACCGCCACCGAGAGGACGCGTTTGGCGTGCTCCTGTCCGATCACGTAGTCGTCAAGGACGGCGCAAATGTCGCGCGGGCTCGGTACGCCGTCGCGCGACTTGACGAGCGTCGTCTTGTGCTCTTCGCGGATGATGTCCATGCATAGCTCGACGCATTCATCGCAGATGAATACCGTCGGGCCGGCGATCAGCTTGCGGACCTCGTGCTGGCTCTTGCCGCAGAACGAGCAGTAGAGCGTGTTCTTCGAGTCCCCGCCACCCGGCTTGTTCATGGCCACTCCGTCTGCCGCTCCCGCGGCGCCTTGCGAATCATGATGTTAGCCGTAAGCCCGCGAACCGTACAACGCCTAAAATGCCCGACGATCAAAATCCGGTGAGGCGTTACCGCCAAAGCGCACCACATGATGTGCCGGAACATGACTCGAACACGCGGCCAGATTTAGCCGCCTCCTTGCCGGCTAAAGACTGCCAGCGACAATTCAAAATTTGGTAAACGAAACCTTGGCGGTAAAGGTTCCGGCGGGTAACTACGCCGCCTTGACGTCCTCAGGACGTGGCGGACGGGCCGTCACCACCTCGTCGATCAGTCCGAACGTCTTCGCCTCGTCGGGCGACATGAACTTGTCGCGCTCGACTGCCGCCTCGATCACCGTCAGCGGCTGGCCGGTGTGGTGGACGTAAATATCGTTAAGACGCTTGCGGACGGCGAGGATCTCCCGCGCCTGAATCTCGATATCGCTCGCCTGACCCTGGGCGCCGCCGGAGGGCTGGTGGATCATGATCCGCGAATTCGGCAGCGAGTAACGCTTGCCCTTGGACCCTGCGGTGAGCAGCAGCGACCCCATCGACGCCGCTTGGCCGAGGCAGACGGTGGCGACGTCGGGGCGGATGTACTGCATGGTGTCGTAAATCGACAGACCCGAGGTGACCGCGCCGCCGGGCGAGTTGATGTAGAAGGAGATGTCCTTCTTGGGATTCTCCGATTCGAGAAACAGAAGCTGGGCGCAGACCAGGCTGGCAACGGCGTCGTTAACCGGGCCGACGAGGAAGATGATCCGCTCCTTGAGGAGGCGCGAATAGATATCGAACGCGCGCTCGCCGCGGGCCGTCTGCTCGATGACCATCGGCACCAGGGTGTTCAACTGGATTTCCATCGGATCGCGCATCGCCTGCCTCGCTTAATTCTTCACGAATCGTCGGCGTCCGTATTGTAACCGATTTTACGGCGGCGGCTGCTTGGACTTCTCTTGGCCCGCCGGCGTGTCGTCGTCGTCCGGTTCGCGCATCAACTCCTCGACGCTTACAGGACGGTCGGCGACCTTGGCCATCTCTAGGATGAAATCGATCACCTTATCCTCGAATAGCGGGGCGCGGAGCTGGCCCGTCGCGTCGGGGTTCTTGCGGAAGTACTCGATGACCTTGCGCTCCTGGCCGGGGAAGCGGCGCGCCTCCTCGATCATCGCCCGATTGACTTCCTCCTGCGTGACCTGAATGTTGTTGAGGCGACCGACCTCGGACAGCAGCAGGCCAAGCCGCACCCGCCGCTCGGCGATGGCGCGAAACTCGCCCTTGAGATCGTCTTCGCTCTTGCCGGCGAGCGTCGGGTCGTCGCCCTGTTTGCGCTGGGTTTCGAGATTCTTCCAGATCGTCTCGAATTCGATATCGACCATCCCTGCCGGAACCGCGAAGTCGTGCGTCGCCGCCAGCCGGTCGAGGAGCGCGCGTTTCAATCGCTGGCGAGCAAGGCGGGAATATTCGCGCTCCATCTGGTCGCGCACCGCCTTCTTCAGCGTATCGAGATCGTCGAAGCCCATTTTCTTCGACAATCCCTCGTCGATCTTGATCGGCTCCGGCTCGAGGATCTCTTTGATCGTGACGACGAAAGTTCCGTCTTTACCGGCAAGCTGGTCGTTCACGTATTCCTTGGGAAAGGTGATCTTGACATCGACCGTTTCGCCGACCGTCCGACCGATCAGCTGATCTTCGAATCCGGCCACGAAGGCGTTCGAGCCGAGCTCCAGGCGGTGGTCCTTCGACGATCCGCCGGGAAATTCCTTGCCCTCGACGCTGCCGACGAAGTCGATGACGAGTATGTCGCCTTTTTGCGCCGGACGGCCCTCCACGTCCTTGGTCTCGCGGTAATCGCCGGCCATGCGCTCGAGCGCCTTGGCGACCTCGCTCTCGTCGGCGGCGACTTTGAGCCGTTCGAGTTCGAGTTCGGCGAAGTTCATCGGCTTCACGTCGGGTAGCAGCTCGACGGCCAGCGTATATTCGAGGTCGGCGCCCTCGGCGAAGGAGGTGATATCGACCTTCGGCTGGAGCGCGGGCCGCAATCCGCGCTCCATCATGGCCTGGTTCGAAGCGTCGGAAACCGCACGTTCGAGGATTTCGCCGAGCACCGCGGGGCCATATCGCTTCTTCAACACCGGCATCGGCACCTTGCCGGGCCGAAAGCCGGGCATGCGGATTGTCCGCCCGAGTTCGGAGAGGCGGTCATCGACCTTGGCCGTGATGTCGCTGGCGGAGATGACGACTTTGAACTCGCGCTTCAGGCCATCGCTGAGAGTTTCGGTGACTTGCATGACGGAACGACTCTATCCTTGCCTGCGTGATCCGGCGCCTAGTTGGGGCAACGACGGCGGAGTTTCCGCGTCGACGACGTCCCTCGCTCGTCGCCGGGCGGCTGGTGCGGGCGACAGGAGTCGAACCTGCAAGGGTTTCCCCACCAGAACCTAAATCTGGCGTGTCTGCCAGTTCCACCACGCCCGCTGGGGCCGCGTTCGAACTTCGCGCGCGCTTAGGTAGCTTGGCCGGCGAAGCGCGTCAATACGGCCGAAG
>DATFES010000210.1:0-7133 GCA_035250945.1 Alphaproteobacteria bacterium
TGCCGCGCTATGACAACTCGCTGACCATCCGCCAATTGCTTCTCGACGGCGGCGCCACCGATTCGCGAATTGATTCGGCGCGAGCCTCGAGCAAGGCGGCGCGCCACCGATTGAACGACGTCGGCCAACGGGTCGCCCTCCTCGCCGTCGAGGTCTACGTCGAAGTTCTACGCGCCCGTGCCTCGCTGGCGCGCGCCGAGGCGAACATTGCGGCCCATTACGACATCCTGGCCGGGATCGAACGCCGGGCACGAACCGGCGTCGGTCGCGGGACCGATGTCGACCAGGCGCGCTCGCGCGTCGCGCTCGCCGAGGCGACGCTGGCGCAAAGACAGGGCGCGCTCGAGGAGGCGACGGCCCGCTATCTCGAAACAGTGGGCGCCTTGCCGGGCGGATTGCGCCGGCCGAACGATCCGCAGCGCTTGGCGCCGCCGGCGCTCGATGCGGTGCTGGCCCGTGCGCTTGGCGCGAGCCCGGCGGTCAAGGCAGCCGGGGCCAATGTCGTTGCGCGCAGCGCCGACCGTGCGGCGACCGAGGGCGCCTTATGGCCGCGCTTCACTTTCGAGGTCAGTGGACGCGCCGATCGCAACATTGACGGGACGCGCGGGCCGGACAGCGATCTCATCGCGCAACTGCGGATGACCTACAACATCTATGCCGGCGGCGCGGACACGGCGCGCGAACGTCGAGCCATCGAGGATCTGGCCGCCGCTAAGTTCGACGAATTGGAGGCCCGGCGGCGCACGCGCGAAACCGTCCGGGTCGCGCATTCGGGTTTCGTCGCCGCAAAGGCGCGGCTCAATCAGCTGCGAAGCCGCGCTGAGACGACGCGGCGATTGGTCGGCGCCTACCGGCAGCAATTCGAGCTCAATCAGCGCACGCTGCTCGACGTCCTCGACGTCCAGAACGAAGCCTTTTCCGCCGATGTCGCGGTCATCGATATCGAATACACGATCATCTTCGCCCATTACCAGCTGCTCGCCGCGGCCGGCGAATTGCTGAGCGCGTTCAATGTGCCGATTTCGCCGGGCGAGCGGATTTAACGGCGGGCGGACGGCGGCGATGGCAGTGCGACAGCGTGCGATCGCGAGCGGGAAGCGAATTGCGGGGGCGTCGATCCCGTTCGGCGACGTTCAGGTTTAAAGGGAGCACGAAAGCGATCATGGCTGACGCCGTAACGAGCGAAGCCGCGTCGGGAGCGGCTGCAGCGAAACCCAGTCTCGAGATCACCAGCTCGCGCCAATTCCCCGAATGGCTCGCCGAGCGGCGCGCCAGTATCGCCTTCACGACCTATCAAGCGGGGAAGGTGTTCCTTATTGGATTGCGCGAGGATCGCCGACTATCGGTATTCGAGCGGACCTTCGAGCGCAGCATGGGATTGTGCGCGCACGGCCGGACGCTTTGGCTGGCGTCGCTCTACCAGCTGTGGCGATTCGACGATACGCTCGACGGCCAGGTTACCAACGAAGGGTATGACGCGCTCTACGTGCCGCGGCTTGCCTACACTACCGGCGATCTCGACGTTCACGACGTGTGCGTGGCGGCGGACGGCAGGCCGGTACTCGTCAACACGCTGTTCGGTTGTCTGGCGCGCCCGAGCGAAACGCACAGCTTTCAGCCGCTTTGGCGGCCGCCGTTCGTCTCGCGGCTCGCCGCCGAGGACCGCTGCCACCTGAATGGCTTGGCGATGGCCGACGGAAAACCGGCCTACGTCACGGCCGCCGCCGAAAGCGACATCGCCGACGCCTGGCGCGACCGCCGGCGCGACGGCGGCGTGATCGTCCGCGTCGCCGACGGCGCGGTCGTCGCAACCGGGCTTTCGATGCCGCACAGTCCGCGCGTCTGGCGCGGGCGCTTATGGGTGCTCAACTCCGGCGCCGGGGAGCTCGGTCATGTCGATCAAGAGACAAGACGCTTCACTGCGGTCGCATTCTGCCCGGGGTATCTGCGGGGACTCGATTTCATCGACGAGTTCGCCGTCGTCGGATGCTCGAAGCAACGCGAGAATCGCACGTTCTCGGGCCTGACGCTCGATGAGCGATTGGCCCGCGAAAACGCCGGGCCGCGCTGCGCCATATACGTCGTCGACATGCGCACCGGCGACGTCGTGCACTGGTTGCGCATCGAAGGCGTGATCCGCGAGCTGTACGACGTGGCGATGCTGCACGGGGTTCGACGCCCATCCATGCTTGGTTTCAAGACCGACGAGATACGCCGCGTCATCTCGATCGGTCCCGAAGCCGCGCCGGGGGCCTGAGATGGCGGAACGACCGCATGACGCCGCGCCGGCTGCTTCGCCCGAGGCGTCGCCGCAGCCGCGCCGAGATGCGCTCCTCGACGGGCTGGTATTCGTCGCGCGGATGTTCGGCGCGCCCAGCGCGCCGACGCAGCTTCTCGCCGGCCTGCCGCTCGAGGACGGAATTTTACCGGAGGCCCAGTTCGCCGCCGCCGCTGCGCGCGCTGGCTTGGTCGCCGAGCGGCTGGAGAGCGGCCCCGCGGGCCTCGCCGCCGGTCGACTGCCGGCGGTCATCAAGCTGGCCGACGGCGGCGCAATCGTGGTCGTGCGCGAAGAGGGGGGCCGGTTCGAGGCGATCATGCCCGGCGAGCGGCCGACGCGAGCCCGGTTCTCGCTTCGCGCGCTCGGCCGTCTCGACACCGTCGCCGTTTTCGCGCTGCGGCCGGAGTACCGCTTCAACCCCACCGACGCCGTCCTCGAACCGGCGCCGTCGCGTAACTGGTTCTGGGGGCCGATCCGCGCCCATTGGTGGATCTTCCTCTTCGCCGGGTTGGGCGCGTCGTTGACCAATCTCCTCGCGCTCGCCATGCCGCTCTTCTTCATGAACGTCTATGACCGCGTCGTGCCCAACAACGCGGTCGAGACGCTGTGGGTATTGGCGATCGGCTGCGCCGCCGCCGGGGCGTTCGATCTGTTGATCCGCTTGCTGCGCGCCTATTTCCTCGATAGCGCCGGCAGGCGCCTCGACTTCTACATGTCGACACGCGTATTCAGCCAGGTTCTCGACATCAAGATGGCGGCGCGCCGCCAGTCGCCGGGCGTGGTGGCGAGCGTCATGCGCGACTTCGAGAGCGTGCGCGAGTTTTTCACCTCGGCGACCCTGGTCGCACTCAGCGACCTGCCGTTCGCGCTGCTGTTCGTCGCCGTCATGTGGGCCATCGGCGGTCCGGCGGCGTGGATTCCGCTGCTGGCGTTCCCCGCCGTCCTGATCGTCGGCGGCGCGCTGCAATATCCGCTGCATCAGGCCTCGCGGAGATCGGCGCAGCGACAGGCGGAAAAAAACTCCATCGTTTTCGAGGCGCTCGGCGGCATCGAGACGGTCAAGACCGCGCGCGCCGAGGGCTGGCTGCGCGCACGCTGGGAGGCGGCGGTCGTCGAGACCGCCTCCGTTTCGCACAAGATCGCCGCGCTGTCGCAGGTTGCGACGAATTTCTCCGCCTTCAGCGTCTGGTTCACCTCGGTGGCGGTGATGGTCGCCGGGGTCTACGCGGTTCGCGACCAAGTCATGACCGCCGGCGCGTTGTTCGCCACGGTCATGTTGTCCAACCGCGCGCTCGCGCCATTGGGGCAGATCGCGGCGCTTCTGTCGCGCTGCCATGGCGCGCTCACCGCGTTTCGGGCGGTCGACGGGTTGATGCAGGCGGCGCCCGATCGCCAGGCGAATCTGCCGCGCGGCGTGCACCGGCCCACGCTTTCCGGGGAAATCGAGTTTCGCGGCGGTACGTTCCGTTACGGCCAGGAGCCGTCAGCGGTCCTGAACGGCGTATCGTTCAAGATCGACGCCGGCGAACGCGTCGCCGTGCTCGGTCGCAATGGATCGGGCAAGAGCACGCTGCTGCGCCTCGTCATGGGGCTGTTCGAGCCGGGCGAAGGCACGGTCTTGATCGACGGCGTCGATCTCCGCCAGATCGATCCTGCCGATCTGCGCCGCGCCATCGGTTATGTGCCGCAGGAGGTGCGGCTGTTCTCCGGCACCGTGCGCGACAATATCGCCGTCGCCGCGCCGCATGTCGACGATGCGGCCATCATGCGCGCAAGCCATGCCGCGGCGCTCGACGATTGGATCAAACAGCAACGTCAGGGGTACGCCCGGCCGGTCGGCGAAAGCGGCCAGGCGTTGTCGGGCGGCCAGCGGCAAGGCGTCGCCGTGGCCCGCGCGCTGCTCGAGGATCCGCGAATCCTCGTCTTCGACGAACCTACCGCCAACATGGACACGACGGCCGAACAGGCTTTCGTCGAGCGGCTCGGCGAGAACCTTTCAGGCAAAACGCTCCTCGTGGCGACGCATCGCACCGCGCTGCTGCCGCTGGTCGATCGCTTGATCGTCGTCAACGAAGGCAGGATCGTCCTCGACGGACCGCGCGACCAAGTGCTGCGCGAGCTGTCCGAGGGAAGGCACGACGCCGCCAGCCTACGCCGCGCCGGGTGAGGCCAATTTGGCGCGATCGACCATCCAGATGCGCGCCCACCTTTTGCGCGGGCCACGCCGCGCGGCGGCGTCGCTGATCGTCGCCGTCGCCGGTTTCTTCGGAGCCCTGCTCGGCTGGGCGAGCTGGGCCGAAATCGACGAGATCGCCATCGGCCAGGGCCGGGTAATTCCATCGCGCCAGCTTCAAGTCGTGCAGAACTTGGAAGGCGGCGTCCTCGAGGAAATCCTGGTCGGACCGGGCGATACGGTGCGCAAGGGACAGGTGTTGATGCGCATCTCGGATACGCCGTTCGCCGCCTCGCTGCGCGAGTCGCGGGAGGTGGCTCTGGGCTACCAGGCCCAGATCGCGCGCCTTCAAGCGGAGACGGATGGCCGAGCCTTGGCCTTCGCGCCGCAACTCAGCGCCGAACGGCCCGACCTTGTGGCGCGCGAGCGCGAACTCTTCAGCTCGCGAATGACCGAGCTCGCGGCGGCGCAGGACGCGCTGGGCAGCATGATCGAACAGCGGCAGCAGGACTTGGTCGAGCTCGCGGGGCGAGTGCGCTATCTGGACCGCTCGCTGTCGCTGGCGCAACAGGAACTGCGGCTGATGGAGCCTTTACAACGCGAGGGCCTCGCCTCGCAGGTCGAAATCCTGCGGCTTCGCCGTCAGGTCAACGACCTCGAAGGCCAACTCGCATCGACACGCGCGGCGCTTCCGAAGGCGCACGCGGCGCTTAGCGAGGTCAAGGAGCGGCTCGCCGAGCGAACCAATCAGTTCCGCTCCCAGGCGCTGACGCAGCTCAACGAGGTGCAAATTCGCGCATCGGCGCTGCGCGAATCGTCGACCGCGGTCGCCGACCGCGTCGCCCGCGCCGAGGTTCGCGCGCCGCTCGACGGCGTCGTCAAGCAGGTCAAGATCGCCACCATCGGAGGCGCCGTGCGGCCCGGCATGGACCTGGTGGAGATCGTGCCGCTCGAAGACGCGTTGATCGTCGAGGCCCGCGTTCTGCCTGCCGATATCGCTTTCCTGCGCCCGGGGCTGCCGGCGCGGGTAAAGCTCTCCGCTTACGATTATGCCATCTACGGCGCGCTCGATGGGGAGATCGATTGGATCAGCGCCGATTCGATCGTTGACGAAAAAGGCGATGTCTACTTTCTCGTCCACGCGCGCACGCAGGCCGCCGCGCTCGTCGTCGGCGATCGTCGCTTTCCCATCATCGCCGGCATGACCGCGACGGTCGACGTGCTGACCGGCCGCAAGACCGTCCTCGAATACCTCTTGAAGCCGATCCGGCGGACCAAGGACTACGCGCTGCGCGAGCGCTAGGCCCGTGCGTCGCAGGCGCCTTGACGGTAGTGCTGTGTTTTACTAGTTGCGCAAATACGCAAATAACGAGGTGCGCCATGCGGATCGACCATCTGAGCACGACCTTCGCCGCCCTCGCCGACCCGACCCGGCGGGCGATATTGGCCCGCCTCGCCAAGGGCGAGGCGCCGGTCGGCGCGCTCGCCGCGCCATTCGACCTGTCATTGCCGACGATCTCGCGCCACCTCAAGGTGCTCGAGGCGGCGCGGCTGATCACCCGCGAACGCGACGCGCAGTGGCGGCGCTGCCGTCTCGATGCGGCGCCGCTCGAGGAGGCCGCGGAGTGGATCGAGCGCTATCGCGCCTTTTGGGAGCAGCGTTTCGACGCATTGGCGCAGTACTTGGCCGAAACCGCGCCGCGGCGCAGGATCAAACGACGGGGGCGCCGGACGGGGATCGAGTGATGGCGCAGGTCATGGAGAATCATCCGATGGACAAGCACACGGTCGTATCGCGGGAATCATGGATCAAGGCGCGCAAGCGGCTCCTCGCAAAGGAAAAGGAATTCACGCGTCTGCGCGACGAACTCAGCCGGCAGCGGCGCCGCCTGCCGTGGGTCCGTGTCGGCAAGGCGTATGCTTTCGATGGCCCAAATGGCGGCGAAACCCTGGCGGAACTCTTCGCGGGGCGAAGCCAGCTCATTGTCTATCATTTCATGTTCGATCCGGAATGGGAGACCGGCTGCAAGAGTTGCTCGTTTTGGGCGGACAATTTCAATGGGATCGTCGTGCACCTCAGCCAGCGCGATGTCTCCTTCGTCGCCATATCGCGCGCGCCGCTGGAAAAGCTGCAAACATTCGCCCGGCGCATGGGCTGGAGCTTCAAGTGGTTGTCGTCGTTCGGCAACGACTTCAATCGCGACTATGGCGTCTCGTTCGCACCGGAAGACCTCGCGGCCGGACAAGTCACGTACAATTACGCGGCGCAGAAATCGTCGACGAGCGAACTTCCCGGCGTCAGCGTATTCTTTCGCGACTCCGCCGGCGATGTCTACCATACGTATTCCTGCTATGCGCGGGGCCTCGACATTCTGAACGGCGCATATCATTTTCTCGATTTGACGCCGAAGGGACGCGACGAGGCCGGGTTGCCGCACACGATGTCCTGGGTTCGGCTGCGCGATCAATACGGCGCATGAGTCGATCCGATCGGACGAATACAAGGGAGAGATCCATGTCGTTGGAAGTCTACTGGGGCAGCGGTAGTCCTTACGCGTGGCGCGTGCTGCTGGCGCTCGAGGTCAAGCAGGTGCCGTACGCATCGCGGCTGATCGAGTTTTCGAAAAAACAGCACAAGTCGCCGGAGTTTCTGGCGCTCAATCCGCGCGGCAAGGTACCGGT
>DATFES010000217.1:0-2735 GCA_035250945.1 Alphaproteobacteria bacterium
ATCCGCTTGGCCGGCCAGCGCGTTTGCGGCGCTCGAGCCGGTGACCCCGATCGCGCCGACATTGGCCGGATGGTTCCAAGCGAGACTGCCCTTGCCTGCCTGGGTCTCGGCGACCGGCACGCCGTGCTTCGCCACAAAGTCGGCCAACGCCGATTCGGCATGCGAGTATTTTACCCCGCCCCCGGCGACGATGAGCGGCCGGCGCGCCGCCTTGAGGAGCAACGCCGCGACCTCCGCCTGGTTCGGGTCCGGCCCAGGCCGACGGAGGTGGTGAACCCGCCGGCGAAAGAACTCGACGGGGTATGCGAAGCTTTCGGCCTGGACGTCCTGCGGCAGCGCCAGGGTGACCGGGCCGCACTCCGCCGGATCGGTCAATACGCGCATCGCCTGCGGCAGGCTGGCGAGGAGCTGTTCGGGCCGCGCAATGCGATCGAACAGGCGCGACACCGGGCGGAAGCAATCGTTCGCCGACACCGTCGCGTTGGCGAAATCCTCGACCTGCTGCAACACCGGGTCGGGCCGACGGGAAGCGAAGATATCGCCAGGCAGCAGCAGCACCGGCAGGCGATTGACGTGGGCGACCGCAGCGGCGGTGACCATGTTCGTGGCGCCGGGTCCGATCGACGTGGTGCAGGCCATCATTCGGCGACGGGACCAGGTCTTGGCGTAGGCGACGGCGGCATGCGCCATCGCCTGCTCGTTATGCGCCCGGTAGGTCGGCAAGCGTCGCCGCGCTCCGTGCAACGCCGGCCCCAGCCCGGCGACATTGCCGTGGCCGAAAATCGCAAACACGCCGCCGAACATCGGCAACGCCCGACCTTCGAGGTCGACGTATTGCGCGCAGAGATATCGGACCAGAGCCTCGGCCATGGTCAGGCGGATCGTCGGCATTCCGCGTCGTCCTCCCCGGTCGGCGCGCGAGCGCGCGTCGCTCGCACAACCTTGCCGACAACCACGCCGCCGATCAATACCAGTTGACGTGCGCGGCAACTTTCCGGATTCATTTGCGCCGCAACGATCCGAAAGCCGGCGGCGGAAACCGCGACGGCGCCTTCCGAGGACCCGATGATCACCTTTGCCCAGTTCGGCGCCGGCCGTATCGGCGCCATCCATGCCACGAATCTCGCCGCCAATCCCGACGCCAGTCTGTGCTATGTCGTCGACGTCAACCCTAGGGCGGCCGCCGAACTTGCCAAGCGCCATGGCGCCAAAGCTTCCGACTCCAAGACCGTGCTGGCCGACACCCAGGTCGACGCGGTCGTCATCGCATCCTCGACCGATACCCATGCCGATCTGGCGATCGCGGCGGCGCGCGCCGGCAAGGCCATCTTTTGCGAGAAACCGATCGATCTATCGCTGAAGCGCGTCGACGCCTGCCTTGCCGTCGTTCGCAAGGCAAAGGTTCCCATGTTCGTCGGCTTTAACCGCCGCTTTGATCCGAGCTTTCGCTCCCTCCATGGCCGCATCGCCGCCGGCGAAATCGGCAAAGTCGAGCAGGTCATCGTTTCCAGCCGCGACCCGGGCCTGCCGCCGTTCGAGTATCTCAAGGTGTCCGGTGGGCAGTTCCGCGACATGACGATTCACGATTTCGATATGGCTCGCTGGCTCCTCGGCGAGGAGCCGGTCGAGATCTTCGCGATCGGCAGTTGCCTCGTCGATCCCGGCGTGCACAAGCTTGGCGACATCGATTCGGCGATGGTGCTCATGCGCACGGCCTCGGGCAAGTTGTGCCATATCAACAACAGCCGTCGCGCGACGTATGGCTACGATCAGCGGATCGAGGTTCATGGTTCGCGCGGCCGGTTGTTGGCGGGCAATCGCGTCCCGACCACGGTCGAACTCGCCGATGACAAGGCAGTCAGCTCCGACAAGCCGCTCTACTTTTTCCTCGAACGCTACGCCGACGCATATAAGGCGGAGCTTGTCGCGTTCATCGACGCCCTCGAGCGCAAATCGCCCATGCCGGTTGGCGCCGAGGACGGCCGCCAAGCGTTGGTGCTCGCCGAAGCGGCGCTAAAATCGTTCAGGACCGGCCGGCCGGTCAAACTGGCGGCGCGCGGATAGGCGGGAGGAGAAGCGATGAGCGTAATCCGCCTCGATGGCAAGGTCATCGTCATCACCGGGGGCACGCAAGGCGTCGGCGAGGCGGTGGCGCGCGAAGCCGCCGCATCGGGCGCCGCCGGCCTGTGCCTTACCGGTCGCGACAAGACGCGCGGCGAACGGGTAGCCGACGAGATCTCGTCGAATGGCTGCCCGACCGTTTTCGCGCCGGCGCTGCTCGAGAACGCAGCGGCCTGCCGCGAGGTGATCGGGGCCGCCGACCGTCGATTCGGCCGCATCGACGGGTTGGTAAACGCGGCCGGCCTGACCGACCGCGGCACCCTCGAAGAGACGACCGTCGAGCTGTGGGACCGGCTCTTCGACGTCAATGTCCGAGCCCCCTTCATCTTGACCCAGGAGACCGTGCGCCGCATGAAGCGCGACAAGCGGCCGGGCAGCATCGTCAACATCATCACCCGGTCGAGCCACGGCGGGCAGCCGTTCCTCACCGCCTATTCGGCCTCAAAGGGCGCGCTCGCCGTTTTGACCAAGAACAACGCGCACGCCTTGCGGTTCGATCGGATCCGCGTCAATGGCGTCAACATCGGCTGGATGGATACGCCGGGCGAGCACGCGATCCAGAAGCGTGATGGCAAGCCTGCCGACTGGCTCGCCGGCGCGGAAAAGGCGCAGCC
>DATFES010000244.1:0-4234 GCA_035250945.1 Alphaproteobacteria bacterium
AGCGCGCCTCGCCATGGAAAAGCGCGTCGTCTTCAACGAAAAACTGCTTCCCTACCTCCTGGTCGCGCCGCAGATCGCGATCACCCTGGTCTTTTTCATCTGGCCGGCGGCGCAGGCATTGCGGCAATCGGTGTTTCGCGAGGACCCGTTCGGCCTGCGCAGCCGCTTCGTCGGCTTCGAGAATTTCGCGGCGGTGCTGGCCGATCCCTACTACCTGCATTCGCTCGGCGTTACCGTGTTTTTCAGCCTCGCCGTGGTGGCGCTCGCCATGTCGACGGCGCTGTTCTTCGCGGTGATCGCCGATCGCGTCGCTCGCGGGGCGACCGTTTACAAGACGCTGTTCATCCTGCCCTACGCCATCGCGCCCGCGGTGGCGGGCGTGCTGTGGCTGTTCCTGTTCAACCCGACCGTCGGCATCATCGCCTACGCCATCAAGAAGGCCGGCTTCGACTGGAACCCGCTGGTCGATGGCGACCAGGCGATGATGATCGTCGTCATCGCCGCATCATGGAAACAGATCAGCTACAACTTCCTGTTCTTCCTGGCCGGGCTGCAGTCGATCCCGCGCTCGGTGATCGAGGCGGCGGCGATCGACGGCGCCTCGCCCAGGCGCCGGTTCTGGACCATCGTCTTTCCGCTGCTGTCGCCGACGACGTTCTTCCTGATCGTCGTCAACGTCGTCTATGCCTTCTTCGACACGTTCGGCGTCATTCATGCAGTCACGGGCGGCGGCCCCAACAAGGCGACCGAGATCCTGGTCTACAAGGTGTACAACGACGGCTTCCTCAGCCTCGATCTCGGCGGTTCGGCGGCGCAGTCGGTGGTCTTGATGTTCATCGTCATCAGCCTCACCGTCGTTCAGTTCCGCTATATCGAGCGGCGGGTGCACTACTGATGGTCGACCGCAGCCGATCGAGCGCGTTTTTCTCGCACGCCGTATTGGTCGGCGGACTACTGGCGATCTTTTTCCCGTTGTTCGTCACCTTGGTCGCCTCGACGCACGAGCTGCGCGACATCGCCGCCGCGCCGATGCCGCTCGCCTTCGGCCGCGACGCCGTCGAGAACTACGAGAAGGCGCTGTTCGAGGGCTCGTTGTCGCTGGGCGTGCCGGTGTGGCGGATGATGATGACCAGCTTCGCCATGGCGATCGTCATCGCGGTGGGAAAGATCGCCATCTCGATCCTCTCGGCTTACGCGATCGTTTATTTCCGCTTCCCGCTCCGCATGGTCTCTTTCTGGTTGATCTTCATCACGCTGATGTTGCCGGTCGAGGTTCGCATCATCCCGACCTACAAGGTGGTGTCGGACCTGGGCATGCTCGATTCTATCGGCGGACTCACCATCCCGCTCATCGCTTCGGCGACGGCGACGTTCCTGTTCCGCCAGTTCTTCATGACGATCCCCGACGAGCTGGTCGAGGCGGCGCGCATCGACGGCGCCGGGCCGATGCGTTTTTTCTGGGACGTCGTCCTGCCGTTGTCGCGCACCAACATCGCGGCATTGTTCGTGATCCTGTTCATCTACGGTTGGAACCAGTATCTATGGCCTCTGCTGGTCATCAACAGCAAGGACATGGACACGATCCTGATCGGCCTCTATCGCATGTTGACCGTCAACGAGGCGCAGATCGAGTGGCACGTCGTCATGGCGACCGCCGTACTGGCGATGATCCCGCCGCTCATCGTCATCGTGGCGATGCAACGCTGGTTCGTGAAGGGCCTGGTCGAGACCGAGAAATAGGGAACTTCGGGGCAGGGACGACATGTCGGAATTGGCGATCGTCGGCATCACGAAATCCTTCGGCGACGTGCGGGTCATCCATGGCGTCGATTGCCGCATCGCCGACGGCGAGTTCATCGTCATCCTCGGACCGTCGGGATGCGGAAAATCGACGCTGCTGCGCATCATCGCCGGGCTCGAGGTGCAAAGCGCGGGCGACGTCGTGATCGCCGGCAAGGTGGTCAACGACGTCGAGCCCAAAGACCGCAACATCGCCATGGTGTTTCAGAACTACGCGCTTTATCCGCATATGTCGGTTTACGACAACATGGCCTACGGGCTTCGCGTGCGCGGCATGGCCAAGCCCGAGATCGAGGCGCGGGTGCGCAAGGCCGCCGGCATCCTCGAGCTCGGCCAGCTCCTCGACCGCAGGCCGCGCCAGCTCTCGGGCGGCCAGCGCCAGCGCGTCGCCATGGGGCGTGCGATCGTCCGCGAGCCGGCGGTGTTCCTGTTCGACGAGCCGCTGTCCAATCTCGACGCCAAGCTACGCGTCCAGATGCGGCTCGAGATCAAAAAGCTGCACCACGCGATCAGGACCACCAGCGTCTATGTCACCCATGACCAGGTCGAAGCGATGACGCTCGCCGACCGGCTGATCGTCATGCACGCCGGGCGTGCCGAGCAGATCGGCTCGCCGATCGATGTCTACGCCCGGCCCGCCACCACCTTCGTCGCCGGATTCATCGGCTCGCCGGCGATGAACATGCTGCCGGCACGAATCTCGGCCGACGGCGCCGCGGTCGAGCTCGACGGCGGTGCGCGCCTGCCGCGCAATGGCGGCGGCTCGGCGACCGGCGGCCGCGCGGTGACGCTCGGGCTCCGGCCCGAACATTGCGAACTCGCCACCGGCGGCGGGGCCTTCAGCCTCAAGGTCGATCTCGTCGAGGCGCTCGGCGCCGATACGCTGGCGCATGGCCGGATCGGCGGCGGGGGTCCGGAACTCACCGTGCGGCTTCCCGGAAGCCTGCCGGTCGCCGAAGGCGACGCGTTGCCGCTAAAGATTTCCGCCGACCACCTGCACCTGTTCGATCCCGAGACCGGAGCCCGAATCTAAGTTCGGGCCTTGCGCGCCCAGGCGCGTCGAGTAACGCCCAGTCCGCCTTAGCGGTTCACGTTCTAAGGCGTGATCCGCATTCGTGTAATCATGTCGCGCGCCCTCATGGTTCGACAGGCTCACCATGAGGGCATATTTATGAGTCGTCGCCCTGAGCCTGTCGAAGGGCGAGGGGTAAAACCGGCGATTCAACCTTTGCGGATCATGCTCTAAAGATCGATCTCGGTCCAGATCGGCTGGTGGTCCGAGCCGTCGGCTTGCTCATCGATCCACGCGCGGCGGATGCGCGCGGCCAGGCGCGAGCTGACGAAGCAGTAGTCGATGCGTTTGCCGCCATGGGCGTCGGGGCAGGTGATGCCTTCGCCCTCGCGCCGGCCGCTCGACGCCCAAGCATCGACGAAGCCCTCGAGACCATTCATGCGGCCGTATTCGGGCGACCACGGGCCAGCGAGCCGCGCGTAAAGCGGCGAATCGGGGGTGAAGTTGAAGTCGCCCATCAAGACCGCCTCGCGCGGCATGACCGGCGGCGGCTGGCCTTCGGTCCAGCCTTCGTCGTGTTCGCCGCACCACGCGCCGCCCTCGATCGGTGCCCGGGCGTGGAGGTCGAGAATGCGCTCCACCTGGGGCCGGCGCGTATCGTCGGAGAGATGCGTCAGGTGAATCGAATAGACGCGGATCGGGCCGCTTGGCGTGGCGACCACGCCCTCGAGCGCCGCGCGCTGCAGGCTGAACTGCGTCAGCGCGCCGAATTTCGGCAGCAGGTGATTGCGCGCCGACAAAATCGGCGTACGCGACAACAGTAGATTACCGAACTGGCGGCGGCGGTGAACCGGCCGCCCATCGGGGCCGGCGCCGCCGGCGTCGAGATCGAGCCCCGGACCGAACACCCAGTGGTAGGCGGGCAAAAAGTGCGCCAGTTCGGCCGGCTGATCGACCAGGGCCGAGCGCTTGTAGAAGCGTTCGACCTCCTGCATCGCGACGACGTCGGCGCCCTCGACGGCGCGCGCGATACGTTCGAGATCGAAACGTCCGTCTCGTCCCTTGCCATATTGAATGTTGTAGCTGACGAAGCGCATCGATCGTTCCCCCGGTCGATCACACGACTCGACCACCATTGGCGAGCCGCCGCCGGAGGAGTATGCCGCCCGCCGGTCTGGCGGCAAGTGCGGCGGCCGGTCTACCCTTTACATCATGGCATCCGATTCGCAAGCGGCCCGGCACGCCCCGCGCTGGCTCCTTGTCGTGCTGCTGCTGGTGCTTGGCTCGATCTGGGGTTTCGCGTTCTCGCTCGCCAAGATCGGCGCGCAGGGCGGGTTTCCGCCGATCGCCTACGCGATGTGGCAGTCCACCGGCGGCGGGGCGATTCTACTGGCGATCTGCTGGATGCGCGGATTGCGGCCA
>DATFES010000246.1:0-6143 GCA_035250945.1 Alphaproteobacteria bacterium
CGGCCGCCCGGCTTCACCAGTCGCGCCGCGCTGGCGAGGATCCGCCGCTGTAGGTCGACCAGCTCGTCGAGGTCGGCTGGCGTCATCGTCCACTTGGCGTCGGGATTGCGCCGCCATGTCCCTGCACCCGTGCATGGCGCATCGATCAGTACGCGATCGAAGGTCGCCGCGTGCCGCTTGACCCACGGGTCGCGTTCGCCCGACAGGTTCCGCCGCTCGACATTGAAGGCGCCGGCGCGGCGAAGCCGGCGCGTCGCGCCTTCGAGCCGCCGTTGGGACACGTCGCAGGCGACGATATGCCCCTTGTTTGCCATCACCGCCGCAAGCGCCAACGTCTTGCCGCCCGCGCCGGCGCAGAAATCGCACACGCGCATGCCGGGTTTCGCCTCGACTAAAATCGCGGCGATCTGCGAGCCCTCGTCCTGGACCTCGATCAGTCCATCCTGAAAGGCGCCGAGATTGCCCAGCGTAGGGCGCCCTTCGACGCGGATTCCAAGCGGCGACAGCCGCGTCGGAGCGACGCGAAGGCCATCGGCGGCGAGGCGTCGCAGCATGGCGTCGCGGTCGGTCTTCAGCGGGTTGATGCGCAAGTCGAGCGGCGCCGCCTGCGCCAACGCCGCCGCCTCGCGTTTGAAATCACCACCGAAGCGCTGCTGCAGCTTGACCGCGAGCCACTGCGGCAGGTTGAAGCGGACCCAATCCGGCTGCTCGGGATGATCGAGCGTTCGGCCGGCGAGTGCGCCGACCAGCGCGGTCTCGCGCGCGATCAGCGCCGGCGGGCGAAACTTTCCGCCGTCGAAAGCGGCTGCAATGCGTTCGGCCTCCCATCCTTCGCCGATCGCGAGCCACGCCAAAACGCGCTGGCGCGCGTCGGGCGCGAAGAGTCCGCGGCCGGCGCCTTCGCGCGCGCGGGCGAGCCACCAATCGAGCTGCGCGCGCTGGCGCAGCACCGCGTAAACCAGCCCTGCGATCGCCGGGCGATCCTTGGCGCCGATGTAACGCCGCGACCGAAAATACGCCCCGGCGACCACATCCGCCGGCGCCGCCTCGGCAGCGATCAGGTCGAGGATCTCAATCGCCGCCGATACCCGCGCGCCGGGAGTCACCGGATTTCACGGCGATGAACGAACCGCCGCGGCGCCGGCCTACAAATCCGGGCGATAGTTCGGCGCCTCGCGGGTAATCGCCACGTCGTGGACATGGCTCTCGCGCCATCCGGCATTGGTGATCCGGTAGAATTCGCAGCGCGTCTGCATCTCGGCGATGGTCCGGTTTCCGGTGTAGCCCATTGCCGCGCGCAGGCCGCCGACGAGCTGATGGATGACGTTTCCGACCGGCCCTTTGTACGGCACGCGGCCCTCAACGCCTTCAGGCACCAGCTTGAGCGTATCCTTGATGTCCTGCTGGAAATACCGATCGGCCGAGCCGCGGGCCATGGCGCCCACCGAGCCCATGCCGCGATAGGATTTGTACGACCGTCCCTGATAGAGAAAGACCTCGCCCGGACTTTCGTCGGTGCCGGCCAGCAGCGAGCCGATCATGGCGCAATCGGCGCCGGCGGCGATCGCCTTGGCGAGGTCGCCGGAGTACTTCACGCCGCCGTCGGAAATCACCGGAACGTTCTGCTTGCGGCACGCGCCGACCGCGTCGAGCACCGCGGTGAGCTGCGGCACTCCCACTCCGGCGACGACGCGCGTGGTGCAGATCGAGCCTGGTCCGATGCCGACCTTGACCGCGTCGGCGCCGGCGTCGATCAGCGCCTTGGCCCCGTCGGCGGTCGCCACGTTGCCGGCGATGATTTGCGTATAGTTGTTGAGCCGCCGCACCCGCTCGACGGTGCGCAGGACGCCTTCGGAATGTCCGTGTGCGGTGTCGACGATCACCAAGTCGACGTCGGCGTCGAACAGCGCCTCGGCGCGCGCTACGCCGCTGTCGCCCACGCCGGTAGCCGCCGCCGCCCTGAGGCGCCCCTTCTCGTCCTTGCAGGCGGTCGGAAAGCGTTGCGCCTTTTCGATGTCCTTGACGGTGACCAGCCCGATGCACCGGTATGCGTCGTCGACCACCAGCAGTTTTTCGATGCGGTGCTGGTGGAGCAGTCGCTTCGCCTCGTCGCGGCTCACCCCTTCGCGTACGGTGACCAACTTGTCCTTGGTCATCAGCTCGCGAACCGGTTGGCGCGGGTTGGAGGCGAACCGGACATCGCGGTTGGTGAGGATGCCGGCCAGCTTGCGCGAGTCGGGCTCGACGACCGGAATGCCCGAGATGCGGTGCTCGGCCATCAAACCCAGCGCATCGGCAAGAGTCGCGTCGGGGGCGATGGTGACAGGGTTCACCACCATGCCGGATTCGAACTTCTTGACCTTGCGCACTTCGTCGGCTTGCTTCTCGATGTCGAGATTGCGGTGCACGACGCCCATGCCGCCCGATTGCGCCATGGCTATGGCCATCGCCGATTCAGTAACCGTATCCATCGCCGCCGAGAGCAGCGGAATGCCAAGCTCGATCGAGCGTGTGAGACGCGTCCGCGTCTCGCACTCGGCCGGCAACACGGCCGAGGCCGCGGGCTTCAAGAGCACGTCGTCGAACGTCAAGGCTTCGCGGAGATTCATGCCGCCTCCGGGGACGCGAGGTGGCCCGCCATCATACACATCGCCCGGCTCAAGCCAAGGCGGATTTCCGTTGTTGTTTCAAATGCTTATGTGTGGACACGAAATTCCGTCGCAACAAGATAGAACTCGGCGGATTCGGCGCGGCTGGCGGCTGGCTTGAATCGCCGGACGTTCGCGAAAGATCGCCGCGCCAGTTCGACGAACGCGGCTTCGCCAGTACCCTGGCGCAGCTTGGCGACGAAAGCGCCCCCTGGCCGCAGGGTCTCGCAGGCGAAGGAGAGCGCCGCTTCGGCCAGCCCCATGACGCGTAGATGGTCGGTCTCGCGATGCCCGGTCGACGCGGCCGCCATGTCGGACAAGACGACATCGGCCGGCCCGCCGAGCGCGGCTCGTACGCTCGCCGGCGACGAGAGGTCGAGAAAATCGGCGCGCAACACGATCGCTCCCGGCACTGGATCCATCGTCTGGATGTCGACGGCGACAACCTTTCCGGCACTCTCGCCCGCCTTGACCCGCGCCACGGCGACTTGTGTCCATCCGCCCGGCGCAGCGCCGAGATCGACCACGCGCGCGCCGCGCCGCAGCAGGCGAAACTTGTCGTCGATCTCGATCAGCTTGAAGGCGGCGCGCGCCCGATAACCCTTGCGCTTCGCCTCGGCGACAAACGGATCGTTGAGCTGGCGTCCGAGCCAGCGTTGCGAGGAAAGCGAGCGGCCCTTCGCGGTCTTGAGGCGCTCGGCGAGCCGCGGGTCCTTGCGCCCTCGTGGACCGCCCGGGCGATCGCTCATGGGCGATCGCGCGGCGCTTTTGCGTGCGCATCGGCGCGCATGAGACCGAGCAAAATCCCTTCGCGCAAACCGCGATCGGCGACGCGCAAGCGCTTTACCGGCCACAGCTCGAGGATCGCCTCGAGGATCGCACAGCCGGCGACGACAAGATCGGCCCGCTCGTGGCCGATACACGGATGCGCGGCGCGCCCCGCCCAATCGAGCTCCATCAAACTCCGGCTCACCGTCACCGCGTCGGCCAGATCCAGCCACGAGCCGTCGACCAGCGCCCGCTGGTAGCGCGGCAGGTTCATCCGCACGCCGGCGAGCGTCGTGACGGTGCCGGAAGTGCCGAGCATCTGGACGCGGGCCGCATCGATCATCGCTGCAATGCCATGGCGCTGCTCGAGCGGGCGCAGCATCGCGACGATCTCGTCGATCATGGCGCGATACGACGCAGGCGAAATTCGGTCGCCGCCGAAACGCTCGGCGAACGGAACGACGCCACAACCGAGCGACAGCGAGTCCGCGATGCGCCAGCCGCGTTCGTCGTCGCGCTCGAGCCATGTCACCTCGGTGCTGCCCCCGCCGATGTCGAACAGAAGCGCGTGCGGCGGCTGCAGGTCGAGCAACGGCGCGCAACCGGCGAGAGCCAAGCTCGCTTCTTCGGCCGGGTCGATGATCTCGAACTCCAGTCCCGTCTCGGCCGTGACGCGGGCGAGAAACGCCGCGCCGTTGCGCGCCTGCCGGCATGCTTCGGTGGCCACGCCGCGATAGCGCGAGACGCCGCGCCGGGCCAGCTTCTCGGCGCAGATTTTGAGCGCGTCGACGGCGCGGTCCATCGCCGCGCCGGTCAGCTCGCCGGATACGGCCAGGCGTTCGCCGAGCCGAACGATCCGTGAGAATGCGTCGACCACCCGGAACGTCTCGGCCGTCGGCCGGGCCACCAGGAGCCGACAGTTGTTGGTGCCGAGTTCCAGCGCCGCGTAGACGTGGGCGAATGTCGTACCGCGCGGGTCGGCCGTGGCGCGACCGGCGACGCGGCCAAGCGATCCATGCACGACGCGTTCGTGTCCCTGTTACCCGCCGGTGCGGCGCGGCGGCGCCTCGCAGGCGCGCCAACGGTCGCGAAAGGTTCGGCGGAAGTTTTTTTCTAAGCCTCGCCGCCAAGTGTAGCCGAATTCCCGGCCGGGGCTAGGGGGCTCATCCGGGGGTACACATTGCGGGCGGGCTATGGTAAGAGCCGCCCCCGTTGATCCCCGTATCTCTGGCGGCCCTGCTGGGGGATCGTTCAACGGTAGGACAACGGACTCTGACTCCGTTTATCTAGGTTCAAATCCTAGTCCCCCAGCCATTATTTCTCCGTCGACTGTTCAGCCAGCCGCTTTGCCGCTCGCCTGCACCTTCGCCCAGGTGTCACGACGCCCGATGGTGCGGTTGAACACTGGCCGCCCCGGCCGCGAGTCGACGTCGAGACAGAAGTAGCCCTGCCGCTCGAATTGCACGGCGGCGCCGGTTGTCGCCTCGGCCAGCGCCGGCTCGATGCGGCAGTCGCGCAGTATTGCGCGCGAGTTTGGATTGAAGTCGGCGAGAATATCGCCGTCAGCGCCAGGATCGGACCGAGCGAACAATTGCTCGTAGAGTCGGACCTTCGCCGGCACGGCGTCCATTGCCGTCATCCAGTGCAACGTCGCTTGCGCCTTGCGACCGTCGGGCACATTACCGCCGCCGGTCGCCGGATCGTAGATACTGCGCAGCTCGACCACCTCGCCGCCCGGGCGATAGCCGGAAGGACTCCTTCGGCGGGTTCTCCATGGGTTCAAAGAGTCAAATCTGTCGCTTGGGCGAATGCGGCGGGCTCGCCGGACGGACCATGCTACAACTGCTCCCTACGCATATTGGCGCCGCTCGCACTTGGCTTCGCGCGAAACGCGGCACGCGAATGTCTCGATCTCGCCTCTGGCCGCGACATCGTGATTGACCTGGATCAATGCCACCCCACATCGGACGACGGATCGTCTACCTATTCGGTGGGAGGCGATGATGGCCGCGACAATCAGGCCGACCGACGGCATGGCGCCGTTTCTCGAGTTGGGAAAAGAGCAAACCGCGGCGGTTATCGCACTGCAAAAACGACTACTCGATGCTTATGGGCAGTCCAGTTGTGCGTGGCTTGACCGCATCAGATCGGAGACGAAATTCTGGTCGGACGTGGCCACCATGGTGACAGCGCCCCGCTCCGTTCCGGAGGCGTTGATGGGACACCAGCAATGCATAGCGGAACGGATCAGGATGATCGCAGACGACGGCCGGAGACTGTGCGAGGATGGGCAAAAGATAGTCGCCACCATCACGCAGACGATGTCCGATCGTTAGCGGTCACGACGCGACCTAGACGCGCTGCGTCAGTTCCGCGGGGCCCAGAGACCCGAGGACCGCACTCGCATATTGATCCTTACCAATCACGAGCAGAACAAAGACGGGAGGATAACGATGCTACAGGCTCGCGAGGCCGGCGTGGTCGCGATGGAGCGACGGCCGTCGGACGAACTCACAAGCCCGATACGCAAGCTGCAATGGATTGGGTTGGAAGAGGATGTGCGGCGGCTTGCGCGGGCTGCGAGCACGCCGGAGCCAGGTGCAGACGGGACGGCTTCGGCGACACGGTTTAGTGCGAGCTAGACCGCCCGGATTGCGCTGTCCGCGACGCAGCGGTCTTAATGTCGCTGGGGACACAGCTCGGATCTCGCCGACAACAGCAGCGAAC
>DATFES010000251.1:0-3752 GCA_035250945.1 Alphaproteobacteria bacterium
AGCACGAGAATGAAGAACGCATCGACCTCCATGTCGAATCGCGCACCGAATCGCGAGGCGAGCCCGCTGCGCCGGGCCGCCCAGCCATCTATTCCGTCGCCGATCAAGCCGGCGAAACCAACGATGGTTGCGATCCAGACAAGCGAGGTGGCGACCGGTGCAGCGAGCGCGCCGGCCAGCAACGCGACGGCGCCGGCGCGGGCGAGCGTGATCCGGTTGGCCGGCCCAAATCGGGCGTGCGGCCGATGCGCGTCGAGACCGCGTAGCACGAGCAAGCCGGAGAGTACGTAGACCGCCAGCGCCAGCCCGGCTTGCGCCGGGACGAGCATTCCGGCCGACCAAGCAAATATGAGGACGGCGAGCAACCCGACGCCGACCATGGCGACCGCGCGGCGCGCCTCGGCATCGAGCGCGTCGATTACATCATCCGCCATCGGCGAGGGAGGGCGGCGGCATGGCGCCACGCGCCGCTGCTTGCCCGAAATTCGCAAAAAGCCAGTCGATGAAGCTCTCCATACCGACATCGCTCGACATCCGGCGCGGCACCAGGCCATCGGCATATCCGGCCTCGCGGAACGGCGCTACCAAACGTGGATCGCGGCTGAGGACATGAATCGGCACCGCCTTGTTCCGGGTCGACGCGGCGGCGGTGAGCGGCGGCTGATGATCGCCGACGATGATGATCAATGCATCGCCGCGCAGGCGTTCGACCAAATAGTCCTCGATCGCGCCGAGCACGTAGGCGATCGCCGCGAGATAGCCGTCCCTGTTGTCGAACACCTGGCCGCCCGGCGGCGGATATCGCTTTCCGTCGTGCTCGAAATAGATCGTCCCATCGCCGATCCGGCGGCCGTCGGCGATCAGCGGCGGGACGTGGTCGAAGGGCAGATGACTCGACGACAGGACGTACTGCATGAAGAGCGGCTGGCGCGCCGCCGCCACCTCCAGGGCGTGCACGCGTTCGAGCACGAACTGATCGGGCGTCGTCTCCCAGGCGAAGCGCGGCCCCTGGTAGCCGAGCGCGGCGTCGTCGAGCACCGCATCGAACGAAAAGAACTCCCCATACGGCCAAGGCTGTTGCAAGCGCGGCATGACCGCCACGGTCCGATATCCGGCCGCGCGGAAGAACTGGCCGAGCGCGCGCGCGTCGGTGGTCAACATCACGTCGTAGAGCGGCTGCGAGTCGACGCGAATGCCGGTGAGGAGGGTCGCGTGCGCCATCCACGATCCGCCGCCGGTGATCGGCGAATTCAGGACGTCGGAATAGATGTGATACCCGGCTGCCCGCGCCCGCGCCTCGAAACGCGCCAGCTGCGGCGCCAGTGCGCCGCGCATCGACGGATCGCCAAGGGCGATGGCGCCATACGACTCGGCGAAGATCAGCAACACGTCGCGGCCGCCAAACCCGGCGAGGCTCGGCCGTTCAGGCCGGGCCGCCAGCGCTTCGCGAATCAGCGCCAGATTCCGGCCGCTCACGCCGGCAGCGTCGAGCCAATTTAGGACGTTGCGCCACGCCGTATCCGCCATCGCGGCGGAAACCGGCGCCGCACCGAGATCGTAGCGCGCCGGCGCCAGCGGAAAGATAGCCGCCGTGAGCCCAAGCGCGGCGATGATCGCCGACCAACGCCTGGCCACGACCGCGCGCCAGACGGCGCCGATCAATACGTTGAGCGCGACCAGCGCCAGCACGCCGCCGGCCGCCGCGCCGGCGAGATAGGCGGCGAACGTCGTTGCCGGTAATGCGTCGTGCAATAGCCCGAGAAAGAACGGCAGGTACTTCAGATCGACGGCGGCGTTGAAATTGCGGCCGAAGAACCATGGAACCATGACGTCGGCGAGGCGGACCAGGAGACCGATCAAGGCGATCGCGGCCAGCCCCCAGCGCGCCCAAGGCGCCAGCGACGCCGTCCGCCAGGCCAGGACGGCAAGCATCGCCAGCAAAGCGATGAACTCGACCGACGCTTGCGCCGGCATGAGCGCCCACGGCGTTTCGATGAAGTCACCGGCGACAAACAATCCGTTAAGCAGCAGCGCGGCCGCAAAGGCGGACCAAAATCCGTTCGCCCGTCCGCCCGCGCGTTCGCCCGTGTCGACAACCGGAAGCATTGGACGAAATACTAGGGCCCGGCGGGCCGTATCGCCAGTCGAACACCAAATTTTGAACGATTCCGGCCCGAGACGGCCGCAGGCAAGGTCAGATCTGGCGGACCAAGTAGACCGGCCAGCCGACGACGACGAGTCCGTATTCGAATACGCTCCGCGAGCGCGCGTATACATCGGTCAACGAGTACGCGCCGACGATGAGTCCGATGATGATGTAGCCGATGATAAGCTGTTCGCGTTCCATGGCCACTTTCCTGGCTCGCAGGCCGCGCGTGTTCCAAGAGTACCCGGCAAATTCCTTAACAAAGCATTAATAAATCTCACGGATTCGCCGGCGTCGCAAACCGCCGCTATTATCGGGCGGGCGACGCCAATTCGCAAGCGCATCGGGGCGCCGCGGCGCATGACGGAGCGCAAGGAGGCCGCTTGAAGATCGCCGCCATCGACACGCTGCGGCTCGAATCGCATCCGAACCTGTTGTGGGTCGAGGTCCGAACCGATCAAGGCGCGATCGGCCTTGGCGAAACATTCTATGGCGCGGCTCAGGCCGAGGCGCAGATTCACGCCTACATCGCGCCGCTGCTCATCGGCGACGACCCGCTCGCCATCGAGCGTCACTGGCGGCGCATGCTTCCCTATGTGGGATACGTCGGATCGAGCGCCGAGATGCGGGCGCTGTCGGCGGTCGACATTGCGCTCTGGGACCTGTTCGGCAAGGCGACCGGGCAGCCGATCCACCAGCTCCTCGGCGGCAAGGTGCGCGAGCGCGTGCGCGTCTACAACACCTGCGCCGGGCCGCGCTACGTGCAGAGCCGCCCGTCGCAGGGCAGCGAGAATTTCGGCATCGGCGTCGCCGGCCGGTACGAGGACCTCGACGCGTTTCTCCATCGCGCCGACGAGCTGGCGGCGAGCCTCATCGAAATGGGCATCGGCGGAATGAAAATCTGGCCGTTCGATTTCGCCGCCGAAGCCAACGCCGGCGCGGCGATTTCGGCCCGCGAGCTCGATGACGCGCTGACGCCGTTCCGCAAGATCCGCCAGGCGGTCGGCGACAAGATCGACGTCATGGCGGAGCTGCATGCTTTGTGGCTGTTGCCTCCGGCGCGCGAGATCGTGCGTGCGCTCGATCAATTCAACCCGCGTTGGATCGAGGACCCGGTGCGGATGGATCATCTTTCCAGCCTGGGCGAGGTGGCGCGCGCGACGCGTACGCCGATCGCCGCCGGGGAGACGCTCGGCGGTCGCGGCCAATTCCGGACATTGCTCGAGATGAATGCGGTCGGCCTCGCCATCATGGACATCGCGTGGGGCGGCGGGCTCAGCGAAGCGCGCAAGGTGGCGGCGATGTGCGAGGCGTGGCATGTGCCGTTCGCGGCGCACGATTGCACCGGGCCGGTGACGCTTGCCGCCTCGACGCATCTCGCGCTGGCGACCCACAACGTTTTCACGCAGGAGATCGTCCGCGCCTTCTACTATGGCTGGTACGCCGACATCGTCACCGCACTGCCGCCGCTGGCCGACGGGCACATCACCGCGCCCGACGGTCCCGGGCTGGGATTGGCGCTGCTGCCCGATTTCCGCAAGCGCGCCGGCGTCGCGGTTCGGCGGAGCGCCGGATAGGCGGCCGGCGCGCGCCGCGACGGCGCGCG
>DATFES010000257.1:0-5717 GCA_035250945.1 Alphaproteobacteria bacterium
ACCGCAGGCTTACCTCGCGATAGACTTCAAGCCGGCGCGCGAACGTGCCGATATCGTCCGAACCATAGATCTGCGAGCGCCGCAGCACGTACGCCGGGCTGTAGGCGGGATTGCCGCCGCGGCGTACGGTGAAGGCCAGCGTGTATCCGCTGCGCTGCAATTCGCTAATCACCAGCTCGTTCGCGGCGCCATATGGATAGCCGAAGCTGTGGACATCGATGCCGAGCTGGCGGCGAATCAATTCCGCCGGGTGGGTCACCTCCTCTTTGAGCATCCGCCGGTAGCCTTCGTCGCTGAGGCTCCCGCGGTCGCGCAAATTGGCGTGCGATTTGGAGTGCGGCTGGACGTCGACCAAGCCGCTCTTGCTCATTTCCTGGAGCTGCGCCCAGGTAAGGCCACCGCCAGTGTTGAGGAATTCGCTGTAGACGAACAAGGTCGTCGGAATTCTGTATTGGCGGATGATCGGCCAGGCGACTTCGTAGACGTTGCGGTATCCGTCGTCGATCGAAACGACAACGGCGCGTTTGGGGAGCTGACGGTCGCCGGCCATGAATTCGCGCAGTTCGGAAAGATGGATGACGCGATAGTCGTGCTCACGCAGATAGCGCATCTGCTCACGGAACGCGGCCTCGGAAACTTCGAGCTGGCTGGTCACCCGGTCGCCGGCGCGGAAGCGGTGATAGGTGAGGACCGGCACCGTCTGATAGCCGGTCGCCTCGACGCCTGTCGGATTGATGGGTTTGAGCGGGATCGCGACATCCTGCCCTGGCGTGACGCGCGCCGACTCGTTGAAGTCGGCGATCATCCACGCCTTGTCCGCGTCGCCCAAATACCGTTCGGCGAGCCCGGCGAGCGTGTCGCCCGACCGCGCGCGCACGACGACAAAGTTGTCGCTGCGGCCGACGACCGCGTCCTCGATCACCGGCGCGCAGGCGCCAAGCATGAGTAAGAACGTGAAGGTGAGGCGCTTCATGTCACTCGGCCTGACGTACTGCCTCGGGCTCGGCTTGTACCTGGACGACCGTCGCATCCAGCGAGACGGCCGGTTCGGCTTGCCCGTGCAGTCGTAACTGCAGCGCGGTCATCATCGAATTGAACGCCGCGAACAGATCGCCGAACTCGTCGCTGCGGCGCTGCGAGATCCGGCAATCGGCGTTTCCGGCGGCGACTTCCACCATCGAACGGCGTATCACCTTGATCGGTTTTGCGATCAGCTGGGCCAGGCCATAGGTGACCAGCACGACGCCCAGCACGCTCACCAGGCCGAGCCCGATCATCAGCATCAGGCTGGTGCGGCTGACGCGCTGCACCGAGTCCTGCGACAATCCGAGATAGAGGCGACCGATCTCCTTGTCTTGAAAGGTGATCGGCGTTTCGAACGCCACGGTGTCGGGCCGGCCGGGCAGATCGACGATCATCGACCGCACGTCGTCGCCCGCCGACAGCACTCGGCGCGCCGGCGGCAAATTGATCTTCTCACCGACATGCGCCGCATCGGTCGCCGCGCGCACGACGCCCTGGTGGTCGACAATGGCGAGATAGCGGAAACTTTGGCGCGACTGCACCTCGGTCACCAGCGATTCGATCGCGACCCAATCTTCGCTCAACACCGAAATCGCGCTTTCGGCGGCGATGAACCGGGACAGCGATGCGCCGAAATCGACGAGCTGCCGCAGCATCGCGCTGGCCTGGCGGTTGTAGATGGTCGCGACGCTGCCGGCCGTGATCAGGGCGATGATCAGCGCCATTATCGCCGACCAGCGCAGTTTCATCGGGATGTAGCGCGGGCGCGACTTTTCTTCCGCCTCCTCGATTATCGTGCGCAATTCCGCCGATAGCGAGCGGGCCAGCTCGGCGCCGCTTTGAAAGCGCCGCGTCGGCGTTTTGGCCAGCAGCTTGCCGACGATATGCTGAAGGCCGGGCGGAACGTCGGGTGCGAGCTTGGCGAGCGGCACCGGATCCTTCTCGGCGATCTCCATCAGCAGCGTGGTGAGCGTCTTGCCCGGAAACGGCAAATCGCCGGCGAGCAGCTGATAGATCACGACCCCGACCGAGAACAGATCGGAGCGGCCGTCGACCTGCTGGCCGCGAACCTGTTCGGGAGACATGTAGCGCGGCGTTCCAAGCACCATGCCCATCTGCGTTTGTTGCGCGATCTCGGTCTCGGCCATGCGCGCGATCCCGAAATCGGCGATCTTCACGCGGTCGCGATCGGGAAGCAGAATAATATTGCTGGGCTTGATGTCACGGTGAACCACGCCGCGTCCATGGGCGTAATCGAGCGCCTCGGCGAGCTGCAACGCGATCGAAATGATTTTCGGCAGCGGGAAGCGCGATTGCTGGGTGAGCGCGGTTTCGAGCGTCTGGCCTTCGAGCAATTCCATCATGATGTAGGGGCGCTCTTCGATCTGGCCGACGTCGTACACGGTGACGATGTTGGGATGCGACAAGGCGCCCGCCGCCTTGGCCTCGCGCAGAAAGCGATCGACGTACTCCTTGTCGAGGCAGCGTTCGCGCTTCAGGATCTTGAGCGCCACCGTGCGATCGATACGCGGATCATACGCCTTATACACTTCCGCCATCGCGCCCTCGCCGATCAGCGAGAGAACCTTGTACCGACCGATCGATTCCAGCATCGAGTCGCCCTCTCCCATCGCCGAGCGCCGGTCAAGCGGCCAAATGCGGCGTCGCGCGAACGACACCGACGGTGACATTGTCGCGCGGCCGCCTGGCCAACGCGGCGGCCAGCAGCGCCTTCGCCGCCTTGCCGCAATCGGGGTCGCCGAGCGCCGCCGCAATCTCGCGGTCATCCAGCACGCGCGTCAGGCCATCGCTGCACAGCACATAGACATCGCCGTCCTCGACATCGCCGTCCTGCCGATCGAGAAGCAACCGTTCCGCCGCCCCCACGGCGCGGGTGATTACGTTGGCGTGCTGATGCAAGCTGGCTTTCGTCGCATCGAGCAGCCCCTTGGCGATCAGATCGGCGACGTGGCTGTGGTCGCGGGTCAATTGGGCAAGCTCGCCTTTTCGATAGCGATATATCCGGCTGTCGCCCGCCCACAGGCAAATCGCCCGCCGTCCTACGGCCATCAGGACCGCGATCGTGCTGCCGATCTGACGGCCGCGGTATCGTTCGGCCGCTAGCGCACGAAGGCGCGCATTGACATCGCGCAGCCGCGCGGAGATATCCTCGACCAGAGCCAACGTCGGCTCGTGGCCGTTCGGCAGGTTGAGCGCATCGACGACCATTTGGCTCGAGATGTCTCCTGCTTCATGACCTCCCATGCCGTCGGCGACGGCCCAGAGGCCGGCCTCGGGCAGGTCCAGCCATGCGTCTTCATTCACCTTTCGCACCGCACCGGGATCCGATCGGAACGATGAACGCCATGCCAATCGGCCATACCGGGCCGCCTTTTTCGCTCCGCTATCGGTAACGTGCGGCACCGGATTCGCCTCACGCCGGCGAACGACAATAAAATTTCACGACAAAATCGGGCTCGGACGTCGGTTTGGCCCCCAGCGAGATCGAGCCGCTGCCGACAAGCTGCACGGTCTCGCGCTTGACGAAGGCCAGCTCGCCTTCCTGGTTGACGAGGAACGTTCCGTTCGTGCTTTGGTCGGTCAGCAGGTAATGATCGCGTTTCGGTGCGATCGTGGCGTGGCGGCGCGAGGCGTACCCGCTAGGAACCACGAGGTCGCATCGTTCGTCGCGACCGAGCGCCACCGGAGCGCTGAAACCTGTGACGCGAACTTCCTTGTCGCGAAAAGCGAGCACCAGAATTCCCGGCAGTCCCGCCGCGGCGATCAGCGCCGATTCGTCGATCATCGTCGTCGCCTGGAAATCGCCATGATCGGTGACGGCGTAAACGTTCACGGGCTTCGTGCGCCCCTTCACGTTGGTCGTGTCGAGAAGCCGCGTCGCTTCGCGATGGGGCGGCGACAGCTGTTCGATCAATTCCTCGGTGAGCAGGATCTCTCCCGGCCGGGCCAATGCCGAAACGCGGGCGGCGAGATTGACCGCATCGCCGAAGACGTCCTCGCCGGTCTGAATCACCGGGCCGCAGCTCGCCCCGATGCGGATCTTGAGCGGCCCGGTCGAACGCTCGTGCTGCATTTCGATCGCGGCGCGGAACGCGGCGTCGGCCTCGACGAACGTGCTCATCATGCCGTCGCCGAACGTTTTGACCACCGACCCGCCATTGCGGCGGACCGTCTCGCCCATTGACCGGACGCATTCGTCGGCCAGGCGGTGCGCCTCGGCATCGCCCACCGATTCGTAAAGCTGGACGCTGTCGCAAATATCGGAAAACAACGTAGCCAGCAGTGGAACTTGGACGCTCATCGATTCGATGTTCCCTGATTGCACCGCCTTGCCGAGGCGCCGCAGGGGGCTTTTGGCGCGCCGGTCCAGCCCGAAAAGAGACGGCGTTAACCCTCGGAAGAAACGATTCTTTTGGGTAAGGGTGAGAGAGTCAACAAATTGAATGATCAGGTCCGAATGACGACATAATTCAATGGGCAGAATGGACCAATAGCCAACGGCTGCTGCGCCGGAGAATGCCGATATTTCCGGCAGTTGTTGCGACTCCATTGGCGTTCGGGCAATCTTGCGCCGATTTGGACCCCCGGGCGGTATTGCGCCACCCGATTCCGCGGCCAAGTCAACGATGGTTGGAGGAAGCGTGTTCTTACAAAGCGTTACGTTGAATTTTGCCGGGCCCCGCTGGCCCGCGGCCGCGGCGTGCCGGTGACGAATCGCGGTCACTGCCACGTTGGCTGCGGTGCCCAGCGCAATCCACAGGGCGCGCGATGACGGGTACGCCTGAGACGGCTGGCGCAGCCGGTGCGTCGGCCAAGCCGCCGCCGCTTGCCCGCAACGGAGCCGCGGCGCCAACCGCACGCGGCATGCCTCCGACGGATATCCGCAACCCGGACTACTTTCACAAGGTGGTCGATTGCCAGTGGGCATGTCCGGCGCATACGCCGGTGCCGGAGTACATCCGGCTCGTCGCCGCCGGCCGGTACACCGACGCGTACATGGTGAACTGGTATTCGAACGTATTTCCGGGAATCCTCGGACGCACTTGCGATCGCCCATGCGAACCGGCGTGTCGGCGCGGCCGCGTCGAGAACGATCCGGTGGCGATCTGCCGCCTGAAACGCGTCGCCGCCGACAACAAGGAGGATGTGCGACCGCTCCTCCCCAAACCAGCCGCCGAGAAAAACGGCAAGCGGGTTGCGCTCATCGGCGCAGGGCCGGCGTCGCTTACCGTGGCGCGCGATCTGGCGCCGCTCGGCTACGACATCGTGATCTACGATTCGGATCGTCAGGCCGGCGGCATGATCCGTAGCCAAATCCCGAAATTCCGCCTGCCGGAATCGGTCATCGACGAGGAAGTCGGCTACGTTCTCGGGCTTGGAGTCGAAACGCGGCTTGGCCATCGCATCGACAGCCTCAAGGGCCTGCTCGATGAAGGTTACGATGCGATATTCGTCGGCACCGGCGCGCCGCGCGGCCGTGATCTCGATATTCCCGGACGCCGGGAGGCGGCGGCCAATATTCATATCGGCATCGATTGGCTCGCCTCGGTGTCGTTCGGCCACATCGAGCGCATCGGCAAACGCGTCATCGTGCTCGGCGGCGGCAACACGGCGATGGATTGTTGCCGGTCCTCGAAGCGCCTCGGCGGCGAGGACGTGCGTGTCGTCGTGCG
>DATFES010000266.1:0-5613 GCA_035250945.1 Alphaproteobacteria bacterium
CGAAGCTCGACCCCTTCTCGAAATGGAGGTCGGCAACGACGAGCGTTTTGCGCTCGGGCCAATAGAGGGCGCCGGAATGATCGGCCAGCAGCCCGGCGCCATTAACGATGACGCGCGCGGCCATGACTCAGGCGCGCACGCCACGGCGGTTGGACGGCGCGCTACCGGTCATGCGGCCGCCCGTGGCGAGCGGCAAGACGCCTTGGGCGGGCCCGATCAGCGAGGGCGCTGTTTCATCGGCCGTCGCATCGGCGATCAGCGCCTTTGCCGCTTCGTCGAGCAGGAAATCGATCGCATCGCCGTCGACCGATTCCCGCCCGACTTCCAGCAGGACCGGCACGGCGAGCGGCGAAACGCGCGAAAGCGGGTGGTGGACGATTCGGCCACGGATTCTCGACAGAAGCGCTCCGAGCCGGCCGATGTCGGTCAGGCCGCCCGCAGCGTCGGCCCAGGTGGCGCGTAACAGGAGATGCTTCGGCTGATGCTTGCGCAGCACGTCGTAGATCAGGTCGGAGCTGAAGGTCACTTGGCGGCCGGTTTTCTTGTGTCCGGGATGGCGCCGTTCAACCAACCCGGCGATGACCGCAACATTGCGGAACGTCCGTTTCAACATCGACGAATCGGCCATCCAAGCGTCGAGATCGTCGCCCATCATGTCTTCGTCGAACAAGCCCGCCGGGTCGAAAACCGGTGCTGCGCTCCACACCGCGATCACGTAATCGGTGGCCACGAAACCGAGCGGTTTAAGGCCGAACCGCTCCATCCGCCGCGTCAGCAGCATGCCGAGCGTCTGATGCGCGTTGCGGCCGGCGAAGCAATAGGCGACGAGAAAATGCTTGCCGCCGCGCGGAAAGGTTTCGATGAGCAATTCGTCCCGCCACGGCAGACTCGATCGGCGATGTTGCAGGTTCAGCCACTCGCCGACGTCGCTGGGCAGGTTGCCCCATTGGCGACGATCCTCCAGTAGTCCGCGCACGCGATCGGCCAGCTTGGTCGTCAGCGGCAGGCGGCCGCCACCGTATATGGGCACCTTCGGCGACTGGCTCCCCGCGGCGCGCGAAACCTCGACTTCCATCTCGCGCAGGCCCTCGAATCGCAGCATCTGGCCCGCAAACAGGAACGTATCGCCCGGCGTCAGCGATTGCGCGAAGTATTCCTCGACCTCGCCGAGCCGCTTGCCGCGGCGAAAGCGGACCACAAGCATCGGCGATTCGACGATCGTGCCGACATTGAGTCGATACTGGCGAATCGCGAGCGGGCCGGAAATGGCCAATCGACCGTCCGACGCGCGGCGCAATCGGCGGAACCGCTCGTAGGCGGCAAGCGCGTAGCCTCCGGTGGCGACGAAGTCGAGAACGTCATCGAACTCCGTTCGAGTGAGATCGCGATACGGCGCGGCGCCGCGAATCTCGCCGTAGAGCGCGTCGGCGTCGAAGGGACCGCTGCACGCGGTGCCCCAGACGTGCTGCGCCAGCACGTCGAGCGCGCCCACGCGCGGCGCCTCGCCGTCGAGTTCGCGCGCCTCGAGCGCGGCGACGGCGGCGCGGCACTCAAGCACCTCGAAGCGGTTGGCGGGAACGAGAATCGCCCGACTCGGCAGATCAAGCCGATGGTTCGACCGGCCGATCCGCTGCAGCAGCCGCGTGACGCCCTTGGGTGCGCCGATCTGCAGCACGAGGTCGACGGCGCCCCAATCGACGCCGAGATCGAGCGACGAGGTGGCGACCACCGCCTTGAGGCGCCCGGCCGCCATCGCTCCCTCGACCTTGCGGCGCTGTTCGGGCGCCAAGCTGCCGTGGTGCAGCGCGATCGCCAGTTTGTCGTCGTTGAGCCGCCACAGCGCGCGAAATACGAGCTCGGCCTGTGCGCGCGTGTTGACGAACACGATGGAGGTCCCGGCCGACTTGATCGCCGCGTAGACCTCCGGCATCGCGTGCAATGCCATGTGGCCCGACCACGGCATTTCCGCGCCGGGAGTCAGGATACTGACGATCGGAGGCACGCCGCTCCGGCCGACGATGCGATCGGGCGCGATGGCGAGCCCGCCGCCGATCCATTCGGCCAGCGCTCCCGGGTCGGCGACGGTGGCCGAGAGCCCGGCGCGTCGCGCCGAGGGCGCCAATGCGCCCAAGCGCGCCAGGCCGAGCGCCAGGAGATCGCCGCGTTTGGTTCCCGCTAGGGCGTGAATCTCGTCGACGATGACGGCGCGAAGGGTGGCGAAGATCCGCGGCGCTTCCGGATACGACAACAGTAGCGCCAGGGATTCCGGCGTGGTCATCAGGATCTGCGGCGGCCGGCGGCGCTGGCGCGCCCGTTTGGCCGTGTTGGTGTCGCCGGTGCGCGTCTCGGCACGAATCGCCAGCCCCATCTCGGCGATCGGGATCTCCAAATTGCGATGAACATCGACGGCCAGTGCCTTGAGCGGCGAGATGTAGAGCGTATGGACGCCTTGGTGCGATGCATGCGCCAACTCTTGTAAGCTGGGTAGGAACCCGGCCAACGTCTTGCCGCCGCCGGTGGGCGCGATCAGCAACGCAGATCGGCCGGCCGCGGCCGTTGCGAGCATTTCGAGCTGATGGCGGTGCGGCGTCCAGCCGCGCCGGGCAAACCATTCGGCGAAGGGTGTCGGCAGCACGGCCGGCGCATTCATGGCGGGTGACTATAATGGAAGCGGTTGCCGCCCGGCACCTGCGGCCGCGCGCCGACGTCGCGCGAAGCGATTTGTACCGGCGGCGCGACCCGCCTTATGCTCGGATGAATTGAAGCGATGGCCGAACTCCTCGAGATCCGCCCGGGTGAAATGACGCTCGCCGAGCTGCGCCGAATCGGTCGCGGCGTCGGTCGCATGGCGCTCGACCCGGCATGCCGCGCGGCGGTCGATGCCTCTGCCGCGGTGATCGCGCGAATCGTCGAAGCCGGCGAAATGGCATATGGCGTCACGACCGGATTCGGCAAGCTCGCGCAAACCCGCATCCCCGGCGACCATCTCGCCGAACTGCAGCTCAACTTGGTGCGCTCGCATGCCGCCGGCGTTGGCGAGCCGCTGCCTGCGCCGGTCGTCCGGCTCATGCTGGCGCTCAAGATCAACAATCTGGCGCAAGGCTTTTCCGGCGTTCGCTACGACCTGCTCGATGCGCTCGTGCGCTTTTTCAACAGCGGCCTGGTTCCGGTCGTGCCGGCCAAGGGCTCCGTCGGCGCATCGGGCGACCTTGCGCCGCTGGCGCATATGACACTGGCGCTGGTCGGCGAAGGATCGATCTTCGTGGACGGACGCGCCGCCCCTGCCGGCGATGCGTTGCGCGCCAAGGGGTTGTCAGCGGTCGTGCTCGGACCGAAGGACGGCCTCTCGCTGCTCAACGGCACGCAGGCATCGACCGCAATGGCCCTAACGGCGCTGTTTGATGCCGAGGAGATTTTTGCCGCCGCGGTCGCCGCCGGTGCGATGTCGGTCGACGCCGCCAAGGCCAGTGATACGCCTTTCGATCCACGCATCCACCGCGTTCGGCGCCATCGCGGCCAGGTCGAGATCGCCGCGGTCTATCGCCGTCTCATCGCCGGCAGCCGAATCCGCGAGAGCCATTTGGCATGCGACAGAGTCCAGGATCCATATTCGCTGCGCTGCCAGCCGCAGGTGATGGGCGCCTGCCTCGATCTCCTGGGGCAGGCTGCAGCGACGCTACGCGACGAGGCGAACGCGGTGTCGGACAACCCGCTAGTGTTCGCCGACGACGGTGCGGTCCTTTCCGGCGGAAATTTCCACGCCGAGCCGGTTGCATTCGCCGCCGATATAATCGCTCTGGCGCTGGCCGAGATCGGTGCGCTCGCCGAGCGGCGCATCGCCCTTCTGGTCGATGCGACGACGAGCGGGCTGCCGCCTTTCCTGGTCCAGGACAGCGGCGTCAACTCGGGCTTCATGATCGCGCATGTCACCGCCGCCTCGCTGGCCAGCGAGAACAAGTTGCTCGCCCACCCGGCCAGCGTTGACAGTCTGCCGACCTCGGCCAACCAGGAAGACCACGTCAGCATGGCCGCCTTTGCCGCGCGAAGGCTGGCCGACATCGCTGCCAACGCGCGCGGCATCGTCGCCATCGAGCTTCTCGCCGCCGCGCAAGGCATCGATTTCCACGCACCGATGAAGAGCTCAGTCGCGATCGAGAACATCAAGGCGCGATTGCGCGCGCTCGTGCCGTTCTATGATCGCGACCGCGTGCTATCTCGCGATATCGAGGCCGCGATCGGCTTTACGCGCGAGCCGTTGTTTATCGAGTTGATGCAGGACGTATTGCCGACACGCGGGGTTTGAGGCGCCGGCCGAGGTCGGCGCCGGCTCCGGGCCAAGAAATGTCGCGCCGGTTTGACGAAGTAAACGACGTTCAGCGCGTCAAGAAATGAGCGCTTTGACGAATATAACCAGCCGGGCATCTTAAATATACCAAAATAATGCCTATTTAATGTTGATGACCAAACCGAACAACCTTGTCGCGTTGGGTGGGGTCGTTGGTTCCGACGCCGGAGCGCAAATCAAGACCTATCGGCACCGACGGTGTCTGATGTGCCGCGAGCAATTCGGCAGCGAATGGGCCGGCGAACGCGTGTGCAAGAAATGCAAATCGCACGCGAGCTGGCGCGAAGGCGGCGTCCGCGTCGCGGGTCGCTCGGTTCCTTAGCGAAGGTTCCGTTTAGGTTTAATCAAGTTGCACGTCCTCATGGTTCGTCCTTCGACGGCCGGCCTCCTCCTGAGCCGCACGAAGGAGAGACCGGCCGCTCAGGACGAGGAAGCTCACCATGAGGGCTTGTTCGCGCCCCTCACCCTGAGCTTCCTCATCCCGAGCTTGTCGAGGGATGAAGGGCGAGGGCGCCGGCGGTGACTCCATCCAAGTGAACCACACGCTAGCCCGGCGGAATGGCGCCGCATAGGCGAAATCGAGCGCCGGTCCGACCGCTTATTATCGCCACACGGCAACTTCGGCTCGGCAATTTGTTTGCGGTTAGCGGCCCAGAAAATTACCCTCCGCCGATCCGCGGCCCTCCGGCCTACTTCTCCGGCAGCGGGATGAATTCGGTCTCTCCCGGAACCGGCGGGAAGCGCCCCGCCTTCCAGTCCTCCCTCGCCTGTTCGATACGCTCGCGGCGCGAGGATACGAAGTTCCACCAGATATGCCGCGGCCCGTCCATCGCCGCGCCGCCGAGAAACATCAGGCGCGCCCGGCTTCGTGCGCCAACGGTGATTCGGTCGCCGGGGCGGAAGATCAACAACCGCGGCGCCTCGAAATTCTCACCGGCGATATCCACGCCGCCTTCGACGACATAGATCGCGCGCTCTTCCTGGTCCGCATCGAGCGGTGCGCTCGAGCCGGCGTCGAGCGACACTTCCGCATAGAGCCATTCCGAATGCATCCCGACCGGCGAGCGTCTCCCGAACGCCGATCCGGCGATGATGCGCGCTCGCACGCCATCGCCTTCGACGACCGGCAGGCTCGCCGCGTCGAAATGCTGAAAGGACGGCTCGATCTCCTCGTGTGCGCGCGGCAGCGCGATCCAGCTCTGGATTCCAAACGCGCGGGCGCCGCCTTGTCGCGCACTTTGCGGCGTGCGTTCGGAGTGGACGATACC
>DATFES010000268.1:0-12460 GCA_035250945.1 Alphaproteobacteria bacterium
GGTCCTGATGTCCGAAGAGATACTGCAGGGCGTGAAACACCGGGCTCGCATGCGGCTTGACCGCGACCCGGTCGTCAGTGCGCAGGACGCGCAAATACAGCGCTGTCATCAGCGTGACGACCGACGCGCTCGAGGCCTGGTGTCCGCCGACCTTGAGCCCGTCGTGGCGCGCGCGCAGATGGTTGGCGTGGTGGATCGTCCATGACGACAACCACAGCGTCTTGCGCTCGAGGGCCTCGAGGCAAGCCAGATCGTCCGGGGTAATCAGATTGGCGCGCGACGCAGCCAGCGCCGGACGGCTCGCCGTCATGGCGAAATTCTCCCTGCATGCTCTGGGCCGACAACTATCGTGGGAGCGCTCGCATCGTCCCGGCCCACAACACTGATAATCCTCTTCGACGGGAATGTCCTTGCTAATCGTTGCTTATGGTACTGCTTTTTGGGTAATTTGTACCTATAACCAGCAACTTAATAGAAGGATTATCCGAATGCCTACGCTCGACGCGATCGATCGGCGAATCTTGAACCAGCTGCAGCACAACGCCCGGCTGACCAATGCCGAATTGGCCGAGCGCGTTGGGATGTCGGCGTCGCCCTGCTGGCGGCGGGTGCGCACGCTGGAGCAAGACGGCGTCATATTGCGCTATGTGACGTTGATCAGCCCCGAGACAGCCGGGCTGCCGGTCAGCGTCTTCGTCTATGTATCGCTGGAAAAGCAGGTCGAAACGGCGCTCGAGGCGTTCGAGAGGGCAGTCCGCGAGCGCCCGGAGGTCATGGAATGCTATCTGATCACCGGCGACGCCGATTACCTGCTGCGCGTCGTCGTCGCCGATCTTGCCGCATATGAGCGTTTCTTGATGGAGCACCTGACCCGGGTGCCTGGGGTTGCCAGCATCCGCTCCGGTTTTGCCCTCAAGCAAGTCAAATACAGCACCGCGCTGCCGCTTGACACGGCGAGGAAATAGCGATCACTGCGCCGCGGAACTGGTCAGGGCTTGCGCGAACTACCGGGCGTCGACGATGCGTTGTCTTGCGATTTTGTGCGTACGGAACGAACGGTTCTACGTCGCGCGAAGCATCGATCACTTGATCGAGCAGGACATCGAGGTCGTGGTCATCGACAATCAATCGACCGACGGCACGGCGGACATCGTGCGCTCGTATCTCGGTCGGGGAGTCCACGAGCTACGCACGCTGGCGTTCGAGGGCGAATACTCGCTGCGCCGCCAGCTCGACGCCAAGGCCGAGGTGGTGCGCGACTTCGCGCCCGACTGGGCGCTTCACCTCGACGCCGACGAGCTCCCGCAAAGCGTCGATCCGCAGTTGACGCTGTACGGGGAATTAGCCGCCGCGGCGGGCGAGGGCTTCACTTGCGTAAATTTCGACGAGTTCGTCTTCGTGCCGGCGGCCGGAGAGGATCACCAGGGCGACGACTATGTACGCGCGATGCGCCGCTATTATTTCTTCGAGCCGCGGCCACGGCGCCTGATGCGCGCTTGGCGGCCGGATTGCGGGGTCGCGGGCTTGGAAGACGGCGGGCATCACGCCGGCGGGCCGGGACTCCGCGTGATGCCGCGGAACCTTCCTTTGCGGCACTACATCGTGCTCGGTTTGGCCCATGCGCGGAGCAAGTATCTCGGGCGCCGCTTCGCTCGCGACGACGTCGCGCGCGGGTGGCACGGCAATCGCATGATCATCAGCGAGGCGAATCTACGACTGCCGGCGGCGGCGCTCAAAGAGCTCGACGAGCCGGGCTCGCGAAATTTCGCGCGCCACGACCCGAAGCGGCTGCATTTTTGGCAGTGGTGACCGCCGCGGACGGCCGCCGCCGGCTTACTCTTCGTCGGCGATCAGGCGGCCAAGCGTATTGATCGACCGGCGCAGCTCGCGTCGGCGCCGCAGCTTGAGACGGACGATCTCGGGCAGGTCCTCGGTGGTGATCGTCCCCTTGGCGATCAGAACTTCGACGAGGTCCTCGACGACGCGGGCCATATCGATGTCCGAGATGTTGAGCTGCTCCTTGATGTCGGTGTTGGACTCGCGGCCGGCGATGAAGCGCAGAACCTCGGGATCCTCGGCGTCGAGGAACTCGATGGCATCGCTCTGCGCGTGATCGCACGTATCGATGATCGCGCCGGCGCTGTCGCGTCGAATGAATGGCATGCGGCGCTCTCCGCGGGTCTAGCGCTCGCGCAGCGCGCGATCGCGCGCCTTGAGCAGCGGCTTTGCGAGGTAATCGAGGACGGTTTTTTGACCGGTCAGGATCTCTACCGAGGCGGTCATGCCGGGGATGATCGGCAGCGGCGAGGCCGGCGAGCCGAGAAAGTTGCGATTGGTCCGCAGTTGGACGCGGAAAAAGCTGTCGCCCTTGTCGTCCTTGATGGTGTCGGCGCTGATCTGCTCCAGCTTGGCCTTGAGCCCGCCGTAAATCGAGAAATCGTAAGCCGTGATCTTGAGCGTCGCTTCCTGGCCCGGCCGCAGAAAGGCGATATCGGCCGGCCGGATGCGCGCCTCGACGACCAGCGTGTCCTCGAGCGGCACGATCTCGATGAGGTCCTGGCCGGGACGGATGACGCCGCCGATGGTGTTGATCTTGATCTCCTTGACCGTGCCGCGGACCGGCGAACGCACCTCGGTGCGGGTGACGCGATCCTGCTCGGCGCCGAGCTTTGCTTCGATCGCGGAAATCTGGATGCGGCGTTGATTGAGGTCGTTGCGCGCCTCGGTCTTGAAGATCGCCTGCCGCTCCTGGACGCGGCGTTGCGCTTCCGAGAGCGCCGCCTCGGCGCGCGGGATGGCGAGACGCGAATTCTCGAGCTGGCCCTCGAGTTCGGAGATCTGGCGCTGCAGGCGGACCAGATCGACCCGCGCCGCGACGCCTTGCGCCACCAGCGGCTCGGTGATGGCGCGCTCCTCGCGCGCCAGCCCAAGCGTCCGCTGCGTGGTCTGTATCCGGCTCTTCAGTTCGACGATTTCTTGCTGACGCTGGCTTTCCTGCTCGCGAATCACCGCCACTTGGCTCTCGAGCTGAGTCCGGCGGGCGCGAAACAGCGCGAGCTCGGTTTCCACCGCTTGCGGCGCCTCGCGCATCACCTCGGGCGGGAAGACCGGTTGGCGGTCTTCGACCTCCGCCTCGAGACGCGCCATCGCCGCCTTCAGGCTGAGCTGCTGGGCACGGCTCTCCTGCAAGTCCGACTGGGCGACGGCATTGGTGATGCGCAGCAGCGGCGAGTCCTTGGCGACGATGTCGCCGTTGCTGACCAGCATCTCGGACAGAATGCCGCCCTCGAGATGCTGGATCACCTGTACCCGGCTCGACGGGATGACGCTGCCGTCGCCGCGCGTCACCTCATCGAGCACCGCCTGTTGCGCCCAAACCACGAAGAAGACCACGAAGGCGACGATCGACAGCGTCAACGCGTTGACGAAGCGTCCCGAGGCGCGGCGCATGGTCGCCTGCAATTCGGGCAGGAAATCGAGTTCGGCGATTTGGCGAGCCATTGGCGAGGATGTTTCCCTTGTATCAGCGCGCGACGCGGATCTGTCCTTGCGCCAGCGAATCGAGGACGCGCTGCTTGGGGCCGTCGGCGACGACGCGGCCGCCATCGAGGACGATGAGGCGATCGACGAGTTGCAGCATCGAACTGCGGTGGGTGACGAGGACGAGCGTCTTGTCGGCGGCGATCTGCGCCAGCCGTTCGCGCAGCCGGCTTTCGGTCGCGTTATCCATGGCGCTTGTCGGCTCGTCGAGGACGAGGATTTTCGGATCGAGCAGCAGGGCGCGGGCGACGCCGATCGCCTGGCGCTGGCCCCCCGAAATCAGGCGTCCCTGCTCGCCGACCGGCAGGTCGTAGCCCTGGGGATGCCGCTTGAGGAAATCGTCGACGCCGGCGATCGTCGCGGCGCGTAGCACCGCCGCGTCGTCGACATTGGGCACGCCGATGCAGATATTTTCGCGCACTGTGCCGGAGAACAGAAACACGTCCTGCGGCACGCAGCCGATGCTGCGTCGAAGCTCGGCGGGGTCGATCTGGCGGATGTCGGCGCCGTCGAGCAGCACCGAGCCGCCGCCGGGCTGGTACAGGCCTAGAATGATCCGGCCGATCGTGCTCTTGCCCGAGCCGATGCGGCCGATGATGCCGACCCGTTCGCCGGCATCGACGAAGAACGACGCCTTGTCGAGCGCTTGCAGCTTTTGTCCTGGATACTGGAAGCTGACGCCCTTGAACTCGATCTGGCCGCGGAAGGAACGCCGGATCAGGAAATTGCGGCCGGCTTCGCGCTCGAGCGGCAGGCTCAGCAACCGTTTCAGCGACGCGAAAGAGGCCAGCGACTGGTGCAGGCGGACGAGCAGGCCGGCGATCTGGGTCATCGGCGCCATGGCGCGGCCGGCGAGAATGCTGGCGGCGATCAGGCCGCCGACGGTGAGCTCGCCGGCGGCGATAGCGTATACGCCGACGATCACCACCAGCACGTAGACCATGTTCTGGGCGAACAGCGCGAAGTTGACGCCGATCGTCGACAGCGCCCGGCTCTGCATCGCCGAATCGGCGGTCTTGCCGACGTGCCGTTCCCAGCGCTGCTGCAGCCGCGCCTCGGCCGAGGCGATCTTGATCGTGTCCAGCCCCTCGATCGCCTCGACCAGGACCGAATGCTTTTGCGCCGCCTCGCGGAACGCGCGGCGCACCACGGTACGCAGCGGGAATTGGACGATCGCGCCGACCATCACCACCAGCGGGATGGCGATGAGCGGCACCAACGCCACCGGCCCGGCGATAAAATGGATAATCAGCACGAACAGGAACACGAAGGGCAGATCGATGAGCGCCACCAGCGAGGCGGATGTGAAAAAATCGCGCACCGACTCGTATTCGCGCATGTTGTTGGCGAAGGCGCCGGTGGAGGCTGGCCGCGCCGCGTACTGCATGCCGAGCATGCGCTCGAACAGCCGGGCGGCGATCAGAATATCGGCGCCCTTGCCGGCCGCGTCGACGAAATAGGCGCGCAGCGTGCGCAGCAGGAAATCGAAGAAAAACACCACGAATACGCCCGACGCCAGCACCCACAGCGTCTCCACCGCGTTGTTCGGCACCACCCGGTCGTAGACGTTCATCACGAACAGCGGGCTCGCCAACGTCAGCAAGTTGACGATGATCGACGCGATGATGACTTGACCGTAGAGCGGCCACAGCCGCAGCAACCCGCCGAACAATCCGCTCTTGCGGTCGGGCGCGAAGAGATCGTCGAGCGCCGGAGCGGCGACGTCCTCGACCTTGACGAAAAGCGCGTAGCCGGCGTACTCCGCCTCGATTTCGGCCAATGGACGGCGCACCCGCGACGCCTCGCTTTCGGGCATGATCAGCTCGAACGTTCCATCCGGTTCGCGCTTGGTGACGATCGCTGCGCCGTTCTCCTTGAGCAGCAATACGCACGGAAAATTGAGCGGCGAGATCGCCTTCAGTTTGCGCTTCGCCAGCCGCGCCGCGAAGCCGGCGCGCGCCGCGGCGCGGACGAACAATTCGGGCGTGAAGCCGCGCCCGTCGACCGGCAACCCGGCGGCCAGCGCCGTGGTCGACAGCGGCTTTTCGAGGAGGCCCGACATGATCGACAACGTCACCAGGAGGGGGTCGTCCCAGCTCACCGTTCCCGCCGAGATCGCCGCCAAACGGTCGCTGGCGACGGCGCTTACGACTGGCGCGGCGCGCGCCGGGGCGGCGGGCGCTTCTGAGCCGTCCTCGCGTCGTAACGGGGTCGTCGATCCGAGCAGGCTCATTTCGGGTTATGCCTTGTTTCGCGGTGCTAGCGGGGTGCTTTCCACAAATTTAATAAATAGTGTCCGTAAGTTAATTAACGATTAAGCAAAAGACTGATAAAGTACGTTATATTTCGTTCATCCGGTCGCGATTCGTCCTTTCAGAAACGCTAGCCGGACCGGACGAATAAATGGTTAAGCCCGTCGCGGTGCCGATGGGCGGCCGGTCGGAAAGTGGACGGCGTGGGGCTCGCGCAAGCCGACGCTTCGCGCATTGCGAAGAGGCAGGGGAAAATGGCCATGAATGATCGAAAGGAACGCTCCCAGCGGATGTTCGTTGCGGCGATTGCCGCGCTCGCCGGGATGGTCGTTGTCGCGACGGAATCGCCGGCGCAGACGCTGCAGGAAACGGTCGAGAAAGCGGTGCGGACGAGCCCGACGGTCGGCGTCGTCGCCAGCAACCGCCAAGCGGTCGATCAGGAGCTGCGTCAAGCGCGCGGCCTCTATCTTCCGCAAATCGATATTCGCGGCGCGGTCGGGCCGGAGTGGACGGATAGTCCCGGCACGCGCGCTCGCGGACTCGGCACGACCCAAGAGACGCGAATAGAGCGCCAGATCGTCTTGCAGCAGCGTCTGTTCGACGGCTTCGAGGCGGTCAGCGAAGTCGAGCGCCAGCAGGCGCGCTCGAAATCGGCGGCCGAGCGGGTCCGCGAATCGAGCGAGTTCACCGGCCTCGACGCGGTCGAAGCGCATGTCAACGTGCTGCGCCAGCGCCGCCTCGTGCAGATCGCCGAAGAAAACGTCGAGGTCCATCGCCGCCTGGTGAATCGCGTCCGTCAGCGCGTTTCGGGCGGCGCCGGAACGACGGCCGATGTCGCCCAGGCGCAAGCGCGACTCGATCAGGCATCGGCGACGCTTTCCGACACGCGTAACGGGTTGCGCGATGCCGAGGCTCTGTTCATCCGCGTCGTCGGCGAGCGTCCCGGCCAACTCGCCGAAGCGCCCTATCCGCGCGACGCTCTGCCGGCGAATCTCGACGACGCCGTCAACACGATCGCGGCAACGAATCCGACGGTGGCGATCCGCGAAGCCGATGTCGCCGCCGGCGACGCTGAGGTCGACGTCGCCGAATCGCGCTTCTATCCGCGCCTTTCGCTGGAGCTGTCCGGGCGCGCCGATCGCAACATCGACGGCGTCGAGGGCAGCGACAACGACGCCATGGCGCTCGTCGTGCTGCGGTGGAACCTCTATCGCGGCGGCATCGACGTCGCCAATCGGCGCGAGGCTTTGGGCCGTCTCGCCCAGGCGAAGAGCGCCCGCTTAGTGGCGGTGCGGGGCTCGGAGGAAGAATTGCGCCGTTCATGGGCGGCGCTCGAATCGGCGAACGAGCGGACCGACTCCTTGCGCAGCGCGGTCGAGCGCAACGTGCAGGTGCGCGACGCCTATAATCAGCAGTTCGAGATCGGCCAGCGCAGTTTGCTCGACTTGCTCGACTCCGAGAACGAACTGTTCGTTTCCAAGGGGCGCTTGTATACCGCCGAGGCGCAGCGCGTTTTCGCCGGGTATCGCGTACTCGCCGTGCAAGGCAGGCTTGGCCAGACCTTGGGGGTGGCCCTGCCCGCCGAGGCCGACGCTTCGAAGCCGGCGGCGCAGCCGCCTGATCGCGATTGGCGGATCAGCCGGTAATATTTCGCGGGGTTGCGCCGCCGCCGGCCGACGATCAAGGCTTGGCGGCGCGCGCCACCTGCACCCAGACGAGACAGGTGAAATCGCCGATCGCGCCGAACTGAATCGGCTGCAGCGTCGCGTCGGCGGCGCGGACTCGGCCGGGAACGATGCTGACGAGGCGGCCGTGTTCGGCGGCCGCCCGACCTTCGGCGAAAGCCCGCCATAGATCGTCGATCGCGACCGTCAACCGGAAGCGGAAATTGCGCTGGACGTTCCGACCGACGAGGCGCTGGCCGGGCACGCCCACCCAATCCGAAAACGGGCCGTTGGCAAGCAGAACTTCCTGCGCGGCCGACACCACCAAGGCGGGGAACGGACTTGCATCGGCCAGTGCGATTACGTTCGCCGGCTGCAGGGCCAGTCGGCGGCGCTGCGCGCCCTGACGCAACTCGGAGACGCAGAAGGCGCGAACCCGCGAAGCAAGGTTGGCGGCTTCGCCGGAATCGGCGGCGATCTGCGCGACCAGACGGTTGACTCCGACGCGCCGGTCGCGCGCCATGTCCTCGAGCGCAAGCCAAAACGGCCGCTCGAGGTTGAGCGAAAAGCGGCGGCCGCTGTCCTGAAGCACGCGATGAACGGTCCACTCTCCACTGGCGGCGCCGGCCGTGAGATTGCGCCGCGCTCGGCACGGGGCGGAATCGTCGGGCGCGGATCCGGCGGGTCGGTCCATTGCGTGGGGCTTCGGGCGGCGCGGTGCGAGGCAGACGGCGGGCGCGGCGATATTAACGCTTGTTATAGCGAAATTCACATCCGGATGTGAGTGCAAGATTAGTATTGGGATCGTAAATTTAGAATTGATTGCATAGGATTCGAGTTACGTATCGCCACCATCGGTGGACGCGCTATGTCCGACCCGCACGCCAGCGACAAGTTGGTCGCGCAAGACGACGAACCCGGCATTCCCGCGGCCGAAAACGCGCCGACGGCCGATTTGCCGGCTGATTTGGTCGTCCTGTCGCTCGACGATTTGCTCCCGGATCCGCAGGGCGAGATCGTCATTCTCGACGATGCGGCCGACGGCGTCGCGATCGCTACGGGCGGACGGCCGATTGCCGAGCAAGGAGTCGCCGAGCCGCATGTTACTGCGACGGGAATCGATGTCGCCGGGTTGGCCTACTGCACGTTTAGCGACGGGTTGACGCTGTATTACCCATCGACTTTCCGCGTCATCGTCGAGCCCGATTTGGTTTAACCGACGCGCGGCCGAAATTTGACACGACCTGTCGGGCGTTCTGTTGGTGTACCGTTGCATAAGGGCAACATCACCCATTAACGCCAGGCGCAAGGATTCGTACCTTGCGCGTCGATGCGCGGACGACATTCGAGAGGCGAATCTGCTTCTGTGTCAAAATGTTGTGCTGCCCGCGGACTTGCCGCATTTGGCGGCGGCGGTCGCCGGATTCGCAAGGGCGTTAACGGATTCTCAACGCTGAACGGAGATAGTGACGACTGCGAAAGATTATGGCGTCCTGAGCACCTTCTGTAATACTATAAGTTTGAAGTACAGGCTTCAGGAGTCATGGTAAATTCGCGGTCCAATAATGGACGAAAGTGCTTGATCACCGTGGCTCCGAGTTCGACCTCGGGAAGGGGGTAAGATGCGCGGCCGTGCGTTCATAATGTTCGGTATCGCGTTGGTCCTGTCGGTCATCGCGGTCTTCGTCGCGCGTCAGTATCTCACGCGACAAGCCGCACCGGTGGCGACCCAGCAACAGCCGGCGATGCAGCTCGCCACCGTCGTCGTCGCGCGTACGCCGCTTTATTTCGGCACGCGCATCGGCCGCGAGCAGCTTTCGGTGGTGCCGTGGCCGGCTAACGCAATTCCGCCCGGCGCGTTCCGTTCGGTCGACGAGCTGATCAAACCCGGCGAGCAGCGCGTGGCGCTGCGCACGGTCGAGGCGGGCGAGCCGATCTTGCAATCGAAGGTTTCCGGTTTCGGCGGCCGCGCGACTCTGTCGGCGGTGATGACCGAGGAGAAACGCGCGGTGACCATCCGCGTCAACGACGTGAGCGGCGTTGCAGGCTTCCTGCTGCCGAGCGACCGCGTCGACATCCTCCTCACCCGCGACGAGAGCGCACAGCGGCAAACCAACGTGCTGCTGCAGAACGTGAAGATCCTCGGCATCGATCAGATCGCCAGCGACCGTCAAGACAAGCCCGTGGTCGTGCGCGCGGTCACCGTCGAAGTCGAACCGCTCGACGCGCAGAAGCTGACGCTTGCCCAGCAAGTGGGCTCGCTCAGCCTCAGCCTTCGCTCGCTTACCGACAACGAAATCCGTCAGGTCCGTTCGGTCAACCTGTCCGATCTGCAGGTGGCTGGCGTCGGCGTTACGACGCCGGTGCAGCCCGAGCCGGAGCCCGATGTCAAGGCTACGCCGAAGCCGGTGGCCGAAGTCGCGCCGCCGCCGCCGATGGCGGCGCCGCAGCCCGATCCGATGGCGCGCGTACGCGTGATCCGCGGGCTGAACACTGCGGATGTGCAAGTTCCATTCGACGCCGGCCGGGTGACCCGCTGATCGGTCCGCGACGCAGATAAATTCAGGGTCCAATTCTGGGGGGTTGGATTATGAGGACCAAGCTGCGACAGATTTGGATGGCCGCGTTCGCCGGCGCAACGATGGCGGCGGGGCTTGCCGCCGCGCCGGCCGCGGCCCAGACGACGACCGACGCACGGCCGCAACGGCCGGTGACGATCGAAACCCGCGGCGATAGGCATGCCGGCGAGTTCATGGTGCCGCTGAACAAGTCGCAAGTGCTGCGGCTCGAGCGGCCCTTCACCGACCTCACCGTCGGCAACCCGGCGATCGCCGACGTGCTTCCGCTCACCAACCAGACGATCTACGTGCTCGGCAAGGCGATCGGCTCGACGAACATGCTGATCTACGGGCCGAACCGCATGCTGATCGCGGTGGTCGATCTTGTGGTGACGCCCGATGTCGCCGGTTTGCGCGCGCGTCTTCACGAAATCCTGCCGAACGAGCGCATCGAGGTGCGCCACGCCGGCGGATCGGTGGTGCTGAGCGGCACGGTTTCGAACGCCATCGTGCAATCCAAGGCGTTGGCCGTCGCGCAGCGCTACATCGGCACCGAACAGGCCGATCGCGGCATCGCCAATCTGATGCAGGTGCGCGGCAGCCAGCAGGTCATGCTGGCGGTGCGTTTCGCCGAAGTGTCGCGGAGCGTGACGAAGGATCTCGGACTCAATCTGGGCGTGTTCTTCACCCGCGGCCGCACGACGATCGGTCAAGCCAGCGGCACCAATCCTGCCCTGCTCAACAGCGCCGGGACCAACATCATTCCCCTCGGCGAGGCTTTCGCGGGCGGCACGCTGGCGCGTCTCGCCGGCTCGCTGTCGATCTCGGCCGCGTTCGACGCGCTCGAGAACAAGGGCCTCGTCAAGACGCTGGCCGAGCCGAACCTGATCGCGCTCTCAGGCGACTCCGCGTCGTTCCTCGCCGGCGGCGAGTTCCCGATTCCGGTCGCCCAATCGGGCGCGAGCGCCACGGGCTCTGCCGCAATCACGGTCGAGTTCAAGGAATTCGGCGTCAGCCTCGCCTTCACGCCGACGGTAATCGACGAGAATCGCATCAACCTGGTCGTGGCGCCCGAGGTGAGCCAGCTCGATTTCACGCGTACCATTACCTCGCAAAGCATCACGGTCCCGTCGCTGACGACGCGGCGCGCTCAGACGACGATCGAACTCGGAAACGGCCAGAGCTTCGCCATCGCCGGGTTGTTGAACAACACCTTCACCGACCAGATCGACCAGTTCCCGTGGCTGGGCGACGTTCCGGTGCTGGGGCTGCTGTTCCGCAGCTCGAACTATCAGCGCAACGAAACCGAACTGGTGATCGTCGTCACGCCTTACATCGTCAAGCCGTCTTCGCCCGACGCGATTATCACGCCGGCCGACCGCTTCGTGCCGCCGACGGAGAACGAGCTTTTCCTGCTCGGCCGTATCGCCGGCCGGTTGCCGCCGCCCGCGGCGACGCCCGAACGGGGCGGGGCGGGGGCCAGTTTCCGCGCCTCGGGCGGCATCACCGGCCCGTACGGTTACGTCATCAAGTAATCGCGCCTCGAGCGCCATGCTTCGGAAGGGGGAGCAGCCGACCATGAAAAACGCCCTGACAAGATCGACGACCGCCAGCATCGCGCTGTTGGGGCTCGTCGCGTGCGGTCAAGTTCAGCAGGAGATCGTCGAAACGCGCGAGACGACGGCGACCAGCCGTAATTTCGGCGACGCGGTGTTGAGCTCGATCTCCAACCAGATCGTCGATCCGACGCCGGTGAGCACCGAAACGCCGCCGGAGTTCGACGGCGATCGTTCGGCGCTGGCGATTCAACGGTACAAGACGAACACGGTACGGCGTCCGGCGACGGTCACCACCGGTGGCCCGTTGAGCGGCGGTGGCGGCGGCGGCGGCGGCGCGCAATAACCGTCGCGTAGCATGACATAAGGCCCGGGCAATAATGGTGGGGGGCTTTACGGGAAGCGGAACGAGGCGAGAAATCAAAAAGGTGGCACCATGCGCGTGAGGAACGGTTTTCTATCGGACCGGCGCAATGCCGGTGCGATTTTGGGCGCGGCGCTTCGGGACGAGCGCGGCGCCGTTGCTGTTTATATCGGCGTGATCACGGCGGTGCTGATCGGCTTCGCCGGGCTGGCGATCGATCTGTCGCGCCTCGGTACGTTGCAGACGCAGCTCCAGAACGCCGCCGATCAGTCGGCATTGGCCGGGGCGGCGGAACTCGACGGCAACGACGACTCGGTGATTCGCGCCGGCCGCGCGGTCTACGGCGAATCGGGCGTCGAGGCCCAGCTCACCCAGAATTCCGAGAACATCGCCGGCCAAGGCATCATCAGCTCGGTGCAGTTCAGGGTGCTGAGTACGATCCCCGACGACCGCACGACGATCGATTGTCCGGTCTGGCTTGCCAGTTTCGCTGCGGCGCAGACTTATGTTCCCAGTGGCGGCGGCG
>DATFES010000294.1:0-7269 GCA_035250945.1 Alphaproteobacteria bacterium
TCGCCAAGCTCGACGCCGCCTTGCCGCCGACCTGGTCGAAAGGGAATCCGGTCGACATCATCGGCGACGCGCCCGGAGAGCGCTACAAGGCGGCGCTCGACGCGCTGCTTGCCGACCGCGCCGTCGACGCGGTGCTGGTGCTGAATTGCCCGACCGCGGTCGCCTCGAGCGACGACGCGGCGGCGGCGGCGATCGAAACGCTGGGCGATACGCGCCAGCCGGTGTTCACCTGCTGGCTCGGCGCCGCCGCGGCGCAGACCGCGCGGCGGAATTTCGCCGAACATCGCATTCCCACATACGAGACTCCAGACAAAGCGGTGCGCGGGTTCATGCATCTTGTGCGCTACCGGCGCAACCAGGAGCAATTGATGGAGACGCCGCCCGCCGCACCCGCCGACGCGGCCGTCGACGTAGCGGCGGCGCGCGCGATCATCGCCGCGGCGCTCGACGAGCGCCGCGACATGCTGAGCGAGCCGGAGGCCAAGCAATTGCTGAGCCTCTACGGCATTCCGGTCGCCCGCACCGTCGTGGCGCGCGACGCCCAGGATGCTGTACGCCTCGCTTCCGAACTCGGCGGCCGCGTTGCGCTGAAGATCCTCTCGCCGGACATTACCCACAAGTCCGACGTTGGCGGCGTGGTCCTCGATCTCGGTCCGGACGAGGTGGCGACGGCGGCCGCGGCGATGCTCGCGCGGGTCGGCGAGAGGAAGCCGGGGGCCCGCGTCGCCGGGTTCACTGTGCAGGAAATGGTCCGGCGCGGCGGCGCGCACGAACTCATCCTTGGCGTCAGTGAAGATCGTCAATTCGGCCCCGTGCTGCTGTTCGGCCAGGGCGGCACCGCGGTCGAGGTGGTCGCCGACAAGGCATTGGCGCTGCCGCCGCTCAATCTCAACCTGGCGCACGAGATGATGTCGCGCACGCGCGTCTATCGGCTGCTGCAGGGCTATCGCGACCGGCCGCCGGCGGCGCTCGACGCGATCGCGCTTTCGTTGCTCCGGTTGTCGCAGCTTGTCTGCGACCTCGACCAGGTGGTCGAGCTCGACATCAATCCATTGCTCGCCGACGCCAAGGGCGTGGCGGCGCTCGACGCTCGGGTAAAGGTGCGTCCGGCTCGGGGCGAGCCGGCGCAGGCCCGCCTCGCCATTCGGCCGTATCCGCGCGAACTCGAGACGCGCGTCGAGTTCGCCAAGATCGGCGCGCTGCGGCTCAGGCCCGTGCGCCCCGAGGACGAACCCGCCTTCCATCGGGCGTTCGAACGCCTGTCGCCCGAAGACATTCGCATGCGTTTTTTCGCGCCGCTGCGGCGTCTATCGCACGAAATGGCGGCGCGCCTGACGCAGATCGATTACGACCGCGAAATGGCGTTCGTGCTCGAAACGCTCCCCGCGGATGACGCGCGCGCCGAAATTTGCGGCGTGGTGCGGCTGGCCTGCGATCCCGACGGCAAGCGCGGCGAATTCGCGGTCATCATCCGATCCGACCTCAAGGGCCATGGGCTCGGCGCGTTCCTGATGCGCCGGATCATCGATTATGCGCGTGCGCGCGGCGTCGAGGAGCTCTTTGGCGACATCCTGCAGGAGAACGCGGCGATGCGGCGCCTCTGCCTCGATCTCGGCTTTACTCTAGAGGAGCTGCCCGAGACCGCCGCCATCCTGCGCGCGACGCTGAAATTGTAACGCGCCGGGCCGAGGCGGCAAGTCGCCTCAAGCTGATCTATAGCGTGTTGCGTTATATAACGTAGCACGTTATACTGATTGCGAAAAGATGATCAAGAGCTTCGCCGACCGCGAGACCGCATCGATCTGGGATGGCCGAAGAAGCCGCAGGCTGCCGCAGCACATTCAGGCGATTGCGCTCAGAAAGTTGCGCATGATGAACCAGGCGCGAAAACTGACCGATCTTCGCGTTCCTCCGGCAAATCGCCTGGAAGCGCTCAAAGGCGATCGACGGGGGCAATACAGCATTCGAATCAATGATCGTTGGCGCATTTGCTTCGTTTGGGGCGCTGGAGGGCCGGCCAATGTCGAAATCGTCGATTACCATGACTGACCGCGGTCTGCTGCCGAACCCACATCCAGGCGAAGTGCTGCTCGAGGAGTTTCTCAAGCCGATGGGGTTGAGCCAGAACGCATTGGCGCGCGCGGTTCACGTACCGCCGCGCCGCATAAACGAGATCGTGCTTGGCAAGCGCGCCGTCACCGCCGACACCGATCTACGGCTGGCGCGATTTTTCGGCGTGTCGGAGGGGTTCTTTCTCGGGCTTCAGGGAGATTTCGACTTGATGGAGCGACGCCGCGCATTGGCGCGCGAACTGCAAAAGATCACGCCGCGCGCCGCTTGAACCCGTACCTGACCGCCGCCTCAGCCGCCGATCTCGCCGCCGTCCTGTTTGGTGATGGCGACGACCGCCGGGCGCGGCGGCATGCCGGGCTTGAAGTCGGGCCAGCGCGTCGAGGGCGTATCGAAGACGGAGCCGCGTTCCTCGGCCGGGTGCTGCACGGCGACGAACAGCGAGCGGCCATCGGGCGTGAAAGCCGGTCCGCACACCTCGGCGCCGCGCGGAGCGGCGAGGAAGCGCCGCGTCACGGCGCGGCCTGGCCCGCTGGTGTCGGCGCCGAACAGACCGTCGGCGAAGCTAGGCTTGGTCGCCGACGGCATGCCGTCGGTGGCGATCCAGATGCGCCCGCGAGCGTCGAACGCGCAATTGTCAGGCGCGGCGAGCCAGCCGTTGGTCGATACGCCGGCGCCGTACTTGGCCCCTTGCGCGGCGTCACCGGGATCGCCGCCGAGCAGGAAGATCTCCCAGCGGAACGTATCGGCCGCGTGGTCGCCGTTCGGCCCCTCGCCGCCTGGCGCGATCATCTCGATGATATGGCCGGAGGCGTTGTTGGCGCGCGGATTTGCCGCGTTGGCGCGCTGGCGCGTATCGGCATCATCGGCTTTTTTGCGCCGCGTATTGTTGGTCAGCATGATGTAGACGCGGCCGGTCCTCGGATTGGGCTCGACGTCCTCGGGCCGGTCCATCGGCGTCGCGCCGACGAGATCGGCGGCGCGGCGCGCCTCGATCATCACGTCGGCCTGGCTGTTGAAACCGTTGGCGGCGGTAAGCGGCCCGCTGCCGTGGACGAGCGGCAGCCAGACGAGCGTGCCGTCGTCATTGAAGCGCGCCACCGATAGCGTGCCTTCGTCGAGCAGATTGTAATTGGCGGCGCGATTCGCCGGATCGAACTTGCCCTTGGTAACGAAGCGATAAACGTATTCGAAGCGCTCGTCGTCGCCCGAATACACGGCGACGCGGCCGTCGCGGCTGACGACGCAGGTGGCGCCCTCGTGCTTGAAGCGGCCGAGCGCGGTGCGTTTCACCGGAATGGCGGCGGGATCGTAGGGGTCGAATTCGACGATCCAGCCGAAGCGGTTGGGCTCGTTGGGCTCTTTCTCGATGTCGAAGCGCGCAAAATGCTTGCCCCACGAGGCGTCCTGCCACGGCTCGACGCCGTAGCGCTTGTGGTTCTTGGCCTCGGGCGTCTTGCTCGCATCGCCGAGCCAGTAGCCGTTGAAATTTTCTTCGCCCGACAGCACGGTGCCCCATGGCGTGACGCCGCCGGCGCAATTGTTGAGCGTACCGTAAGCCAGTCGGCCGCCCGGATCGCCCGAGGTCTGCATCCGCCTGTCGCCGGCGGCCGGACCGGTCAGGCGATAGGCGGTCTCGTTGAGCGTGAAGCGGCGGTTGTACTTGCCGTCTTCGACGACGCGCCAGCGAGTGCCGTCCTTCCTGATCTCGACGACCGACAGGCCATGCGCCGCCATGTCGACCTCCGCCTGTTCGCGGGTGAGCCCGGTCTTGCCGTTATGCGGCTGCTTGAATCCGGCGAACATCAGCTCGGTGTTGGTGTATTCGTGGTTGACGCACAACAAGCCATTGGTCGAGCTGCGCGAGCCCAGCGGCAGCGGCATGTAGGCGATGAAATCGGCGTTGTAGCCGAACTGGCCGGCCTGCGCGGCGCCGCTCTGCCGGGCGATATCGAACGCCGGCGCGTCCTTCAGCACCTTGTCGCCCCAGCGGATCAGCACCCGCGCATCGTACCCGGGCGCCACATGCAGCTTGTCGTCGAGCCCGTGCGGAACCTCCTTGAAGGCGAGCGAGGAGACTCCCGACCTGGCCTGCGCCAGCGCGCGGCCGACTGCGGCAAGCGGGGTCGCGCCGGCCACCGCCGCAACGGCGAGCCCGCGCAAGACTCCGCGCCGCGACAGCCGCGCGTCGATCACGTCCTGCAAGCTCGGCGCGCGCGAGGGATTGCGTCCGACATCCTCGGGATCGAAATCGCTGTCGTAACTTGCCGTCGGGTCGAGATCGGACATGCCGGGCGCTCCTCCGGTTGGCCGCGCCAGCGCTTTCCGGGGGTTGCCGGCGCGCTAGCTGCAGTCTTGTAATCGGAGGGACTCTAGCGGGCCGCCAAACGTTACGCCATAGCCGCCGCGTCGCGGCGCCGTGCGCGGCTCGAAGATTCGCCGGAACCGAATATCGATCAGCTGCCGGGCGCGCGGACTCGGTACAACACCCAGTTGACGAGCTCGGACGGCGGCCCCGAGTTCTGCTGCGAGGTGAGTTTGACCACGAAGCCGACATCGGGCGCATACCAGAACGTGCGGATGCGATGGTAATCGCCCTGCGCCGGGTTGATCGCCCGCTCGTCGTCTTCGATCACGAAAGCGTCGAAGGGTCCCGCTGGCGTCCAAACCGTCTCGAAACCGCGAATGCGCAGGCGATGGCGCCAACCATCCTGGCCGATGCGTTCCTCGACGACCGTTTCGCGCCCTTCGCTCAACGGCCGTAGCGTGAACATCGCCGATACGTCGATGCCCGCGCCCGGTCGCACGGGGAAGAATCCCATGATCCACCGCGCGGTTCGATTGGCGCTGTTCGCCGTGGTGATTCCGTTCGCCCCGACGTCGGTCACGGCGAAATACCCGCCGATCGCGCCGTTCTCGACCACCTCGTAGATGGTGCCGAGCGCCGGAACGAGCGGGCTGACGCGCAGCGGGTTGACCGGCGATTCCGGCGGCGGCGCGACGCTTGACTGCGCATGGCTTGGAGCGGCGCAAAACGCGCCGAAGGTCCCGGCGATCAGCGCAGTCGCGACCAAGAGAGGAATCCGATCCATGGCCCCATCCTCGGATCGTGTCGATGCAATGCCTCTGGAGCATGAATCTCCATTAATACCGGTGAAGATTCCCTCAATGCGGCGCGCCGCTGTGCGAACGTTCTCGCCGGGATTTACGGCAAAATCGAAGCGTACGGAAAATCGAAATGCGAAGAAAGACGTTAGCGCTATTGCAGCGCACGCTCGAATCGGCGCAGAAAATGGGCCTCGCCTTGCGACAAATTCAGGACGAGGCCCGGCTCGACTTGCGAAGATGGTTAAGCGCTATCCGCCGATCTCGCCGCCATCGTTGCGGGTGATCGCGATGACCGCCGGCCGCGGCGGCAGGTCGTCCTTGAAATCGGGCCAACGCGTCGACGGTTTGTCGAAGCTCGAGCCCTTCTCTTCGCCCGGATGCTGAATGGCGAGGAACAACGTCGTGCCGTCGGGCGTGAATTCCGGTCCGCAGATCTCCGCGCCGGTCGGCCCGTTGAAGAACAGCCGCGTGATGCCGCGCCCCGGTCCGCGGGTGTCGGCGGCATAGACGCTGTCGCAGAAGCCGATCGCGTCGTCCTGCCCGTCGGTCGAGATCCAAAGCCGGCCGCGCGGATCGAAGGCGACGTTGTCGGGACAGGCGAGCCAGCCGTGCTGCGACACCGGCCCGAGATACTTGGCCCCCTGCTCGGGCTTGCTCGGGTCGCCGGCCAGCAAGAAGAACTCCCACCGGCACTCGACCGCGGCGTGATCGGGCTTGCCGTTCACCAGCGGCGGGATGATCTCGATGATTTGCCCCCACTTGTTCTCCGCCCGCGGATTGGCCGGGTTCACTTGGTCGGCCTTGCGGCGGTCGTTGTAGGTCAACACGACGTAGATGCGGCCGGAACGCGGGCTGGGATCGATATCCTCCGGCCGGTCCATCGGCGTGGCGCCGACGAGGTCGGCGGCGCGCCTGGCTTCGATCACCACGTCGGCCTGGCTGCCGAAGCCGTTCGCCGCGGTGAGCGGTCCGCTGCCATGCACCAGCGGTAGCCAGCGCATCTTGCCGTTGGCTTCGAATTTCGCCGCGTAGAGCGTGCCCTCGTCGAGCAGGTTGCGGTTCGCCGCGCGGCTCTTGGGGTCGAACTGCCCCTTGGTGACGAATTTGTAGACGTACTCCATGCGCTCGTCGTCGCCGGTGTACACGGCGACGCGCCCATCATGGCTCACCGCGCAGGTGGCCCCCTCGTGCTTGCAGCGACCGAGCGCAGTGCGCTTGACCGGCGTCGAGTTCGGGTCGAAGGGATCGATCTCGACCACCCAGCCGAAGCGGTTGGGCTCGTTCGGTTCCTTGTCGAGGTTGAAGCGATCGTGGAATCGGCCCCATTGATAGCGCCCGCGTCCGGTGACGCCCATGCGCTTGTAGGCTTTCGCCTCGGGCGAGGCGTCGGCGTTGCCGATGAAGTAGTTGTGGACGTTCTCCTCGCCCGATAGCACCGTGCCCCATGGCGTCTTGCCGCCGGCGCAGTTGTTGAACGTGCCGATGACTTTCATGCCGGCTGGATCGGCGGCGGTCTTCATCCGCGCGTGGCCCGCCGCTGGACCGCCGATGCGGAACTCCGTGTTGTAGGCGACGAGGCGGCGGTTGTACGGCGAATCGCCAACCACCTGCCACTTGCCGTCGCGCTTGCGAATCTCGACGACCGTGTGGCCTTGCGAAGCCATCTCGACCTCGCACATCTCGCGCGACATGGTCTTGAGCGCATCCGGGCCGTCCATCTTGGACCACATCAGCGCCGGCGTCGTGCGCTCGTGGTTGGAGCACAGCAGCCCGCGCGAGGAGCTTCGCGAGCCCATCGGCAGCGGCATGAAGGCCAGAAAGTCGTTGTCGTACCCGAACTGCATGAGCTGACTCGCCGCGCTCTGCTTGGCGGGATCGAACGGCGGCGCGCCCTTCTTGACCGGATCGCCCCAGCGGACCACGACTTGCGCGCTGTAGCCCTGCGGCGCGCGGTGGCCGGTGATCGTCTCATGCTCGATTTCCTTGAAGGCGAGCGAGGATTTGCCGGCCGACGCGGCGTCGGCGGCGCGCGAAAGCGGGCTGCCGCCGAGCAGGCCGAACGCGGCGCTGGCGGCGAGCCCGCGCAGTGTC
>DATFES010000315.1:0-2973 GCA_035250945.1 Alphaproteobacteria bacterium
GAAATATCGCGTGCGCTCCCAGTCCGGCTCGCCGAACTCCCAGAAGCTGCCGCCGACGGTGTATAGCCCGGCCGCCGCCATGTTGACCGAACAGAATCCGCCATGGGCGGCGTAGTTGGGCGTGCCGAACTGCGCGGCCCACCAGCCGGTCAGGGCCTGGCTCTGGTCGCGTCCGGTAAAGAACGCGAGCTTGCGTGGATTCTCACGGCGCACCGCGGCGAGCCATTTCGTCGCCACGTCGAGCGCTTCGTCCCAGGTGATCTCCTTGAATTCGCCGGAGCCGCGCGGACCCGCACGCAGCAAGGGCCGCGACAAACGGGCCGGCGAGTAGTGATTCATGATCCCGGCCGATCCCTTGGCGCACAACACGCCGCGATTGACCGGATGGTTCGGGTTGCCCTCGATGAAGCGGATGGCGCCGTCGAGCATGTGCACACGAATGCCGCAACGGCAGGCACACATGTAGCACGTCGTGTGCTTGACTTCGTCGTGGACGGCGGGCGAGGTGTTGGCACGCTCCTCGCTGCCGAACAGACGGCTCCACAGTCCTTCCGCTCCGGGCATTCGTCGAGTCTCCTTTCGCGCCTCCGAGCCTAGCAAAGCCGCGCCGCACTGCGCTCGCGGAAATTTGTTCCGTGACTCGCTTGACCGGGACGCCGCTTGAAGCGACGCTCCCGCACCCCCATGCCTACGAATCCGATCCTTCGTCAGCTTCGCAAACTGGCCCGGAGCGACGAACACGTGGCGCGCGCTTTGGCGCGCGTCGGCCCGCCTCCCCCGCGGTCACGGCCGCCGGGCTTCCCAGCCCTGTTGCGGACGATCGTCGGTCAGCAGGTCTCGGCCAAGGCGGCGATGGCGATGTGGCGCCGGATCGAGGAGGCGATCGTGCCGCTGGCACCCGAACGCGTTGCGACGATGTCCGCCGCCGAACTTCGCGCGCTGGGGTTGTCGCGACAAAAGGTCGGCTACGCTCTGGGACTCGCCGACGATCTGGTGAGTGGACGTATCGATCTGGCGCGTGTTCACCAGTTACCCGACGATGAAGCGGTCAGCGAACTGGTCAAGATCAAGGGCATCGGTCGGTGGAGCGCCGAGGTGTATCTCCTGTTCGCGCTAGGGCGGCCCGACGTGTTTCCGAGCGGCGACTTGGCGCTCCAAGCCGCCTTCCAGCGCCTGAAAGGGTTGCGGCGGCGGCCGGAATCGGACCGGCTGGTCAAGCTAGTCGAACCGTGGCGGCCCTATCGCGGCGCGGGCGCGCATTTTCTGTGGCATTTCTACGCCGCGCCGCCGATGGATTGATCGGACAGAATGGAGTCCCAGCCGTCGCGCCGCGAGCGTCGTCCGCGATCATCGCTTCAGTGTCAATTGGCGCCGATTTTCGTACTATGAACGCCATGATGGCAGGAGGGGGCTGGCATGGCGAACGGGAGCGAACAGGCGCCCGCGGTGAGGGGGTTCTTCGATCCGGCGACGAACACCGTATCGTACTTAATAGCGGATCCCGAAACGAACGCGGCGGCGATCGTCGATCCGGTGCTCGATTTCGAACCGCGATCGGCGCGGGTATCGACCGCGTCGGCTGACAACATCCTCCGGGCCGCGGCCGGTCTCAAGATCGAATGGATCCTCGAGACGCATTGCCATGCCGATCACCTCACGGCGGCGCAACATATCCGCGAGCGTTGCGGCGGCAAGACGGCGATTGGCGCCCATATCGTGGATATTCAGAAGACCTGGAGGGAGATCTACAATCTCGAACCGAGCTTCGCGGTCGACGGCTCGCAATTCGACCACCTCTTTCACGACGCCGAGCGATTCAAGATCGGAAATTTGCACGCCGTCGCCTGGAGCACGCCGGGCCATACGCCGTCGTGCATGACTTACATCGTACGCGGCAGCGGACCAGCGTGCGCTTTCGTCGGCGATATGATGTTCATGCCCGATTACGGCACTGCTCGAACCGATTTTCCGGGCGGCGATGCGCGCAAACTGTACCATTCGATGCAACGGGTTCTCGAACTGCCGGCTGACACGCGAATCTTCGTATGCCATGATTACATGCCCAACGGGCGGCAATTGACCTTCGAGACCTCGGTCGAGGCGCAGCGCCGCGACAACATTCATCTCAAGGACAACATGAGCGAGGAGCGTTTCGTCGGGTTTCGCAAGGAACGCGACAAGACGCTGACCGCCCCAAATCTGATTTTGCCGGCGATCCAGGTGAACATCCGCGGCGGCCGCATGCCGCCGCCCGAGGCCAACGGCAAGGTCTACCTCAAGCTGCCGATCGACACGATCTGACACGCGGCCCCGCGCAATTCAACTTGGTCGCGGCCGGCGACTGTGATCTATACCGGTGGGATGGAAACCGCCGCTTCCAATCCCCGGAGCTTCGCCGGATTGACGCTCGATCGTCCGTTGGTGATGGGCGTCGTCAATGTCACGCCGGACAGTTTCTCCGACGGCGGCGATTTTGCCGAACCCCCGGCGGCGATCGTTCACGGCCTTGCGTTGCTTGCCGAGGGCGCCGACATCATCGACATCGGCGGCGAATCGACCAGGCCAGGCGCCGCCGCGACCGCGATCGACGAGGAGCGCCGCCGCGTTATTCCTGTCGTCGAGGCCCTCGCGCAACGGGGCGCGACGGTGTCGATCGACACAAGGCACGCCGAGGTGATGCGCGATGCCATCGCCGCTGGCGCCCGGATCGTCAACGACGTCACGGCGCTCGGCGGCGATCCCGATAGCCTCGACGTCGTCGCGCAATTGGGTGTGGCGGCGATTCTTATGCACATGCGGGGCGAGCCGGCGACGATGCAGGCCGCACCAGCCTACGACGATGTCGTCGGCGAAGTCGAAGCGTTCATGGTCACGCGCCTCGCCGAGGCCGAGGCAGCCGGGATTCCCCGCGCGCGCCTTGCCATCGATCCCGGCATCGGGTTCGGCAAAACCCTCGAGCACAACCTTTTGCTT
>DATFES010000330.1:0-2383 GCA_035250945.1 Alphaproteobacteria bacterium
ACTGCCCCGTCAGTCCGCCCGCAGCGGCGCCCAGTGCGGAATATGTGGTCAGTCGTCCGAGATGGTATGGAATGAGCGCGGCGCCGGCCATTCGTCCGAAAACGCGCTCGGCGCGCTCCGGGGCGCCCGATAGACCGGCCGTCACCTGACCCAGTACAAAGGGTCCGCACATTCCCGCGCAATGGGCAAAACCGCCGATCAGGCCGGCGACCAGCAGTGCAGCGATCAGTCCCAGAGCATCGCCGCCAGCGGCCAAATCCGCTGCCGCGAAGGGGGCCAAGCCAAGGTGCGCGCCGTGATCGCTCACGGGCGCCCATTATGCAGCGCCGCTAGGCGATGGTCGCCAAGAGATGGCGCGCCGAACTTTCCTCGCCATGGCGCCGCAAGATACGGAAGAGCTGGCGCGCGCCGGCGCTCGCATCGCCAAGGTCTTGCGGTAGATGCGTTTTCATCACGCGGCAGCCGTGGCGCCGCCCCTCGAGCTCCAGCGCCCGGACGAGTTCGTCGGCGACATGCGCGCTGTCGATCAAATCGAGCGCCACGAAATGCTCGATGCTGAGACTGGCGGAGTACTCGAGGTCGGGCTCGATCCGGTAGACGCATAATCCCTGCAAATACCCCCGCAGGTTCGCCGCGGCAATGATCCCGATCCGTGGCACCTCAAAGGGCGCCGCGACCGTCGCCGCCGATGCGAAGCGCCGCCAGGTCTCAAGATCAAGCCTGGATACCGCCAGCCGCGCCAGGGGATACGCCTGATCGATCCGGCTTGGATCCAGCATTTCAATGGTCAGACCCCGTGACATCAAGCGGCCATCCGTCTAGATCGTAAGATTCCCCAAAGTCATACGCGCCTTAAAATGCAGTACCCGGCCTAAGTTCGTCAGTGATCCAAATCAATCAACGTTTGCGGTCCGGACCGCCGTGCGGCAGAATGAACGGAAGCTTCCGTTCAGGATCCGTTCATGCGCCCGCTTCAACCGCCGAAGACCCGCGATATCGCGGCTGGCCAGCTCGGCAGTCCGTGCAGCGCGTGCGAGATACGCGAGATAAGCGTGTGCGGCGTCCTGTCGCCGTCGGAGCTGGAGCGCCTGCGGCAGATCATCGCCACGGTGCATCTCGATGCGGGCCAGACGGCGATCAGCGAAGGCGACGAAGCGGCCGACGTGTTCAACGTCGTGTCCGGGACGATCAAGCTTTACAAACTGTTGCCGGACGGCCGGCGGCAGATCACCGGGTTCATGTTCGCCGGCGACTTTCTCGGCATCGCGCTCAATGAAACCTACGCCTACTCGGCCGAGGCGGTCGACAAGGTCCAGCTCTGCCGTTTCCCGCGGCGCAAGCTCGAATCGCTGCTCGAGGAGTTTCCGAAGCTGGAGCGCCGGCTGCTCGGCGAAGCGGCGAACGAGCTGGTCGTGGCCCAGGATCAAATGCTGTTGCTTGGCCGCAAGACCGCGCGCGAGCGCGTATCGTCGTTCCTGGTTGGCCTCGCCGACCGCGCGGCTCGCCGGGGGCGCCTCGGCCAGAACCTCGAGGTCCCGATGAGCCGGTCGGACATAGCCGATTTCCTCGGGTTGACGACGGAAACCGTGAGCCGGACGATTACCCAACTCAAGGAGGGCGGCGTCATCGCCGTGCCCAATCGCGGTCAGATCCAGATCAGGCAGCGCGAAAAGCTCCACGATCTGATGGAGAGCGGCTGAGGGGTCAGCTCCAAATTCGCGACAATTCAGTTCCGGGCGCGCCGCGCCTCGGCGCGACGCAGCAGCCATTTTTCAATTTCGACGATGACGAACACGCTCGCGGCGACGCAGGCGAGCCTGAGCCACGTCGCGGCGTCGATGTCGGTGGTGCCGAACAACGCCTGCATAGGCGCGGCATGGGTGAACATGGCTTGAACCGCGACGATTGCGGCGACCGCGATCCAGACGAACTTGGTCGCCGCGAAGGCGGCCGGCGTCGCCGACGAGGCGACGAGGAAGCGGGCATTGAACAAATAAAAGACCTCGAACGCGACGATCGTGTTTACGGCGACGGTGCGTGCGGCGTCGAGTTCGGCGCCGCGCTCGATCTCCCAGAGGTAAAGCCCGAACGTGCCGGCGACGGCGACGACCGTCACAAGCGCGATGCGCCACACGATGAACCGCGACAGCAGCGATTCGTCGCGCCGGCGCGGCGGGCGGCGCATGATGTCGCGTTCGGCGGGTTCGAAGGCGAGCGCCAGCGAAAGCGTGATTTCGGTGACCATGTTCACCCACAAGATCTGCACCGGGGTGATCGGCAGCGTCAATCCGAGCGCGACGGCGAGCACGACCATCATCGCCTCGGCGCCGTTCGTCGGTAGAATGAACAATATCGACTTCCGCAGATTGTCGTAGACGGTGCG
>DATFES010000338.1:0-3347 GCA_035250945.1 Alphaproteobacteria bacterium
ACATGGCGTCGAGGGCGCGCCGATGGGTGGGTTGGAGCCAGGAGGGCCGACGGAGATCCAAGGCGGCAGGGCGCTGCGCGGCCCGGGGCACGAGCCGGGTGGCCCGGCAGAAATCGACGTGCCGATCGAACCTGTCGACGATAACGGACAGCCGCGCGTCGGCGCTGCCGACGCCCACGATTGGCCTTGGAACCGGCGCGACGAGACGCCGCGCGAGGTACCGCCGGCCCATCAGGCGGCAAGCGTGCAATCGCGCGACGAATCGCCGATCGACGTGCGCCACGAGCCGCCGCGCAGCTCGCAACAGATCGCCGAGCTTGGATTACCGACCTCGGAAGCGACGGCCGTGCCCCCCGCGGCGGAGCACGAACCCGCCTCACCTGCGCCCGACGCCGAAAGCGCTGCGCCGAAGGGCCCGCCGCGGCGCGGCTGGTGGCGACGACTGACCGAGTAGCGTTGCCGCGCTGCGCGGCCCGCGTGAGGTGCCGACGATGGACGCGAGCGATCTGCGAATCTTCGAAGCGGTCGCCCGGTTGGGCGCGATGAACCGCGCTGCAACGGAGCTCAATACGGTCCAGTCCAACGTGACCGCGCGCATCCGCGCCCTCGAAGGAGAATTGAAGACGCCCCTGTTTCGCCGCCATCGCGGCGGCGTCGCGCTGACGTCAGCGGGCGAGCGGCTGCTGCCCTACGCGCTGCGCATTCGCCGCATGATCGACGAGGCGCGCCGCGCGGCGCTTGACGATGGGACGCCCAAGGGTCGGCTCACCGTCGGCGCACTCGAAAGCACCGCCGCGCATCGCCTCTCGCCGCTCCTTGCCGGCTACGTCGCGGCGCATCCCGCGGTCGATCTTGTGCTGCGCACCGGCACGACGTGCGAGTTGATCGACAAGACGCTGGCCCACGAGGTCGATGGCGCGTTCGTTTGCGGCCCGGTCGATCATCGCGAACTGGTCGCCGAGGCGGTATTTCGCGAAGAGCTTGTTCTGCTGACGGCGCGCGGCGCGCGCGGCCTCGCGGCGCTGGCGCAGGTGCACGATCTCAAGCTGGTCGTCCTGCGAGCCGGCTGCTCCTACCGCCAACGGCTTGAGGCGATCCTCGCCGCGCGCGGCATCGTGGCGACGCGGCTCCTCGAATTCGGTACGCTGGATGCAATCATCGCCTGCGTCGCCGCGGGCCTCGGCGTGACGCTGCTTCCAAGAACGGTCGTCGCCCAGGCGACGCGCGATCGGCGCGTGACGCAGCATGAACTTGCCCCTGCCGAGGCTGCGGTCGAGACGCTGTTCATCCGACGTCGCGATACGTACGTCTCGAGCGCGCTCGCCGCCTTTCTCGACGCCGCACGCCGGGCCGAGCGGACCGCGGCCAACGCCGCCGAATAGGCTCATCTGCGGCAGCGATAGCCGTTATCACCTAAAACTGTTTGGCGGACGCGCTGACGCCGCCTAGCCTTCTCGGGCGTGCAAACGGCGAGGAGGCGCACCCATGGCCATCGAAACCGCGCTCAGCAAGCGGCTCGGGCTGCGCCATCCGATCATCCAGGCGCCGCTCGCCGGCGGCGGCGACACGCCGGCGCTTGTCGCCGCAGTGAGCGAGGCTGGCGGGCTCGGTTTCATCGGTGGGGCATATCTGCCGGCGCCACAGATCGTCGAGGCAGTTCGGCAAGTACGCGCGGTGACGAAGCGGCCATTCGGGATCAATCTCTTCGTGGCGCCGCCAACGCCCGAAATGCCGAAGGATCCCGGACCTGCGCTCGCGCGCGTCGCCGCCTACTTTACCGAGCTCGGGCTGCCGGCGCCGACACCGCCGCAGGCTGGTGGGTTTTCATTTGACGCGCAGTTCGCCGCGGCCCTCGATAGCGGCGCGGCGGCGTTCAGCTTCACGCTCGGTTTGTTGGACGAGGGCGCCGCGGCGGCGGTCAAGGCGCGCAAGATGATCTTGATCGGCACTGCCACGACGGTCGAAGAGGCGATCGCGCTCGAGCGGCGCGGCGTCGACGCCATCGTCGCGCAAGGCAGCGAAGCCGGCGGACATCGCGCCACGTTCGCCGGCGACTTCGCCGGCGCGATGATCGGCACGATCGCGCTGGTGCCGCAGGTCGTGGATGCGGTCCGCCTTCCGGTGATCGCGTCGGGCGGCATCATGGATGGCCGCGGCATCGCCGCGTCGCTTTCGCTTGGCGCCGGCGCGGTGCAAATGGGTACCGCGTTCCTCACCACGACCGAGGCGGGAATCCCCGGCGTCTACAAGCAGTCGATCCTCGCCGCGCGCGAGCACGAAACGCGCATCACCCGCGCCTTCTCCGGCCGGCCGGCGCGCGGCATCGTCAACCGCTTCATGCGCGAACTCGATGCGGCGGCGCGCGAAGCCGGAGAGGCCATCCTACCCTTCCCGCTGCAGAACGCGCTGACTCGGCCGTTGCGCGCCGAGGCGGCCAAGCGCGGCCGGTCAGAATTCCTGTCGCTCTGGGCCGGCCAAGGCGTGCGCATGGCGCGCGTCTTGCCGGCGGCCGAACTCGTCGCGCGGCTTGCCGAGGAAACCGAAGGGACGCTGCACCGCCTGGGCGCGATGCATTGAATGGCACGTTCGATGCTTTCGACCAGCTTCGGTCGACGACGAGCGCGATTTCCGCGCCCGGGTTAGTCAATGCGTTCATCGTCCCGCGCCGTTTGTCCCCGTCGTCGGGTCGATCATGCGTTTGATCTCCGTGATCCTGGAGGCGGGGAAACCGCTGATCTCCGCGTGCTTGCGAATAACCGTCGCGTCCTTGGCAAGATAGACGCAGAAGGTCTTGTCGTCGGCGACGAACGACTCGATCCACTGAATGTCCGGGCCAAGCTGCGCGAGGACCGCGTTCGATTTTTGCGCGGCATCGCTTAACTGCTGGCGTCCGAATTGGCCAACCTTGGGAATCTCTCGCTCGATGACGTACCTGTGCATGAGTTGCTCCTCTCGTCGGAAGATGGGGCCGAGCGACACGCCGCGGCCCGACACTGCTTAATCGCCGCTGCGCCGGCGCGATATCCCCACCCGGCCATCTGTATCCGCAACGCGCAGAAATCCTGCCGCCCGGCGGCTATCCGAAAATCGCAACAAACCTCGCTGGGCTCTTGCTCGGCGCGCCTGTCGCGCGGCCGCGTGATATCCTTTCACCGATTGGGGAGCGGTCGATGAAATTGCGAGCCGCGCCGTTGCTGGAAAACCGGCGCATCTTCCATAGCCGGAACGCCGAGGAAACGCGGACATTCCTGTGCGGAAAGGAATACCGTTTCGATATCGCGCCGCGCCAAGCCGGGCTGCTCGACGTGCGTCTCAATGGCGTCTACATGCCTGGTTCGTATCTCGGG
>DATFES010000349.1:0-2643 GCA_035250945.1 Alphaproteobacteria bacterium
GCCGGGGCGGCAGGCGGCGGTACTGACGGAATCGGCTGCGTAGTCGCGTCTTGAGTCGCACTGGAACGAGTCGAGGCCACGGCAGGCGCGGGATCGGGCTGGGCGGGCGCCAATGGCGGACTAGGCTCCTGCACTTTCGGCGACGGCTCGAACGCCGCCGTGGCAGGTGCCGGAGGTACTGGCGACGATGTAATGGGGGCATTGGGCGCGGCCAAGGGCGTCGGCGCGAGTTCGGCTACGAGCGACGACGTTGCAGCGGCGGTCGACGACCGATCGCTGATAGTGGCCGGCTCGGGCGGCGCTTGCGGCGGCGTCGCGATCGGCGATGTAACGGCGTCCGTGATGACGACGCCACTGTCCAGACCGCCCCCTATCGTCGATTGAGAGGTACCGAGCGCCGCCACCGTCGACGGCAATACCGCGTCGACCGACAACGATCTGCCCGGCGACGATTCGCTCGGCAAAACGCCGCCGGGAGCCGAGATCGGGCCCGCCCCCGACGATTGCCGCGGATCGATCACGGGAAGCCGTAAGATCTTGGGAACCGGAAGCGCGGGCCGTTCCAACGACCCTTCCTCTTCGGCGCTGCCGGTTGGCGGATTTGTTGGCGCCCGCGGCTGATCGTCTCCGGCGAAACTCGTCGAAGGTGTTCCCTCGCCACTGGGCGAGGGCTGGTCGCGCGCGGCCGCAGCCGAGGGCGATGCCGGCAGCGTTGCGGGCGCGGCCGTGTCGGTTTGCGCGCGCGGGAGCTCGGGCGCGTCGGCGACCCAGAAATAATACGCATATGTGCCAGCGGCGACGCCCGCAACGAGGACGCCTAGAAGCGCCACCCGGCGCGGCCATCCCGGAGATCGTGCGACGATTGGCTCGTGACGGACATCTGCTGACTCGATCACACTTCGCCGGCGGCGCACCTCGATTTCGCTCGAAACGGCCGCTGGCGCCGGTTCGCCGGCTGGCTCCCGGTCGGTAGGGAATGCCGAGGCGGCTGGCGACGATACGGCGCGCGGTGATTCGGGTGCCGGCAAGGTCGAAGCGAGGTCGTTCACTTCGCTCGGCAGACGAAGACGGCGACGGCCCACGAGCTTCGACACCGCCGCTCGACTTATCGGAACGTACCGCTCGCTCGCCTCGGGCGATGACTCGGCGGCCGCGGGTTGGGCAAGCGCCCGGGCCGGGATGCCGTCCGCCATCTTGTTGGTTACGTCGGTCATCTCGGCAGGCGCCGGCTCGGATGCTGGAGCCACGACGGCCGTCGTGTCGCCATCGCCGGACATCGCACGGCGCGGCCGCTCCAGAACTGTTTCGGTGTCGGCCCCTAGCGCCGGGGCGATGGCCGATTCTTCGCTGCCGACTGGAATCGTCTCATCGTCAAACGTGGCGTTCGAGTCCGCAGCTTCAGTAGGTGCAGCGACCAGGGCCACCACGGAAAACTCCGATATTGGTCCTTCGCTCCGCTCCGGATGCGGCGACGGTGACGGCGTTCGATTTGCGGGCTCGCTTCGCCCCGCGCGCTTAGCCGGCTCTCGCGATACCGGCGGCATCGGTATTTCGACGGAGGTCGCCGTCGCTGCCTGCGCCGCGATGCCCTCCGCAGATACCGCCACGGCCGCAGCGCCCTTCTCCGGGCTGGCGCGGGTGGTTGCAGGCTCCGACTTCGCTTTGCCGCGCGCCGCCGGTGGTGGCTCGGCGGTCTTAAGCGTTGGAATCTCGATCTCGCCAACGGAAGGAGGAACCGCGGCCGATTTTTGTACGGCGAGTGTTTCGACGAGACCCGCGCGTCGTGGCGCTGCCTGTGGCGCGGCAGCCACCGGCTGCGTCGGTTTCGTCGGTTCGGTCGGTTTCGTCGGACCCGCCAGCAACATGCAGTCACTCGCCGCTTCGTCGAGCGTTTCGCGAGAAACAACCGACTCGCCCGCTTGGCTCGCCAGCGCCAGGGCGCGACCGCAGAGGTGGTTAATCAGTCGCGGAACGCCGTCGGTGAGTTCGGCGATACGATCGAAGAGTTGATCGGCGAAGAGGCCAGGCCCGGAATAGCCGGCCAGCTCCAAGCGGTGGCGAATATAGGCGCACACGTCGCTGGGCGACAGCCGCTCAAGGTGCGTGACCGTCGCCACTTGCCGATACAAATCGGGCAACTCCAGACTGAGGCGGGTCTCGAGGACCTTTTGGCCCGCCAGAACGGTTTGCAGGCCGTCGCCGCCATCCTGTGTCGTAACGCCCAAGGCGATAAGATCGCGCAACAGCGGCTCGGCGCAATAATCGGCCTCGTCGATCAAGATCACGGCGAGCGCGTCGCGGCCGCGGGCCCTCTGGCGGGCGCGGATCGCCGATACCATCGCCGCCCGGTCACCAGATCCCGCCTCAACCCCCAGCTTTTCCGTCCAACGGAGCAAGATATCGTCGATGCCGGTGCGCGGTTGAGTAATGATGATGGCGAGGCTGCCGGCTGCTTCGAGATCGGCCTCCATCTTGCGGAGCAAGGTCGTCTTTCCGGTGCCGCTGTCGCCAAGGACCAGCACCAAACCGCGCCGGCCCACCAGCGCCGACGCGAGTTCCTCTACGGCCGGCCGCATCTTGGCGCCGGCGAAGAAAAACTGCGGGTCGGGCGTGATCCGGAATGGATCCTTCCTTAGACCGAAC
>DATFES010000350.1:0-3893 GCA_035250945.1 Alphaproteobacteria bacterium
TAACGCCAGCCTCGGCGAACGTCGCCATGCCGACGTGGCAGGCAAGCGCCGCCTTGAGCACCGCCACGGCGAGCGCAGCACCCGACGCCTCGCCCAACCGCATTCCAAGATCGAGCAATGGCGTCTTGCCGAGCGCCGCGAGCAGCCGGCGATGCCCGGGTTCTGCCGAAACATGCGCCATCAGGCAGTGATCGAGAAGCGCCGAGTCGAGTTTCCACAAGACCGCCGCGGCGGCGGTGGCGGCAAAACCATCGACGACCACCGGCGTGCGCGCCAATCGCGCCGCCAGGATCGCCCCGGCGATCGCCGCCAGCTCGTGACCGCCCAACGACCGTAGCGCCTGCAAGGGATCGCCGAGCCGCTCGCGGTGGCGCCTGACCGCGGTGGCGACCGCGTCGATCTTGCGCGCGAGCGCCTCGCCGCCGACGCCGGTGCCGGGTCCCGTCCACAGGGCGGCGTCGCCGCCGAACAGCCCAAGACAAATCGCCGCGGCCGAAGTCGTATTGGCGATGCCCATCTCGCCCAAGCAGAGGAGGTCGAGGCCGGGCTCGACGGCCATCATGCCGTAGGCCATGGCGCGCGCGCACTCGTCCTCCTCGAGCGCCGGCGCCTCGGTGAAGTCGTGCGTCGGTTGATCGAGCGCCATTTCATAGACACGCAGATCGGCGTCGACGGTCTTGCAAAGTTGGTTGATCGCCGCTCCGCCGGCGATGAAGTTGCGCACCATTTGCGCCGTAACCTCCGCCGGATAGGCCGAAACGCCGCGGCGCGCGACACCGTGATTTCCGGCAAAGACCGCGACACGCGGCCGCGCAAGGCGCGGCGGGTGGCGGCCCTGCCAGGCGGCAAGCCACTGCGTCAGATCCTCCAGTCGTCCAAGCGCGCCGGCGGGCTTGGTGAGTTGCGCCTCACGCGCGGTGGCGGCAGCGGCGGCGGCAATATCCGGACCCGGAAGGTGGCGAAGCAGCGCGCGGATTTCGGCGAATGTGGCGACCGGCCGCGCGCCTGGGCGATCGCTGGAGAGGGGGGTGTCGGACATCGCGGCGTTGTTCGGCAAGCTGGGTGCGGATTGTTGGCGGCGGGCGACTGTCTTATAACCGCTGCGACATCGCCAAGCGGAAATTTGTCGCCCCGCGTTCGCGGCAGCGCTGATTGGCAGGGCGGATAGCCGGGGGCCGGGGGCTGGCGGCGTCGGCGCCGCGGAGCGATGGAGCCGAGAGGGCGTGGCCGAAGGGCCGCAGGCATGCGATGCCGAGCACAAGCATCTTGATTTTTCTGGCGGCTTTCCGACTTTTCGGTGGAGCGAAGCACCATTCGTAAAACTCCGAGCGTCGATACCGACCGGCCAACCATGCCCGAGAGCGCATCAAACTTGCCCGAAAGCCCTCCGGTCACGCCGGCGTCCGAATCGATCGGCAGCGCCGGCGATGCGCCGCTTCTCGGGCTGTGGACCGAGTGCAGGCTGGCGCTGGCGTTCCTCACCGTTCTTCCGGTGCGGTCGGCGGAGCCGCCGCCGCCGTTGGCCGCCGCGGTTCGCGGGTTCCCGTTGGTCGGCGTCGTGGTCGGGCTGGCCGGCGCGGCGGTCTACGCCCTCGCCGACCTGCTGACGCTCGCCACGAGCATCTCGGCCCTCTTCGCCGTCGGAGCGATGGTATTGCTCGCCGGCGGGCTGCATGAGGATGGCTTGGCCGACACCGCCGATGGTCTCGGCGGTGGTGACCGCGAAACCCGATTGGCGATTATGCGCGACAGCCGCATCGGGACATTCGGCGTGCTGGCGCTGGTATTCGCCGTGACGCTCCGGGTCAGCGCCATATCCTTCGCCGGCTTCGCCGACGAGGTGGCGCTGGCGATCATCGCCGCGTCGGCCGGCTCGCGCGCCTGCATGCCGGCGCTGATGTACATGCTGCCGGCGGCGCGCGGCGACGGGCTCGCACACGACGCCGGCAGGCCCGATCGGCGACGGGTGATCGACGCCGGAGCGTTGGGCGGGGCAGCGATCATCGGCACGCTCGGCTGGAGCGCCGCCTTCGCCGCCTTCACCGCCATCGCCGCCGCGGCGCTGGTGACGTTCCTTCTCGGCGCGCTATTTCGTCGCCGATTCGGCGGCTACACCGGCGATACGCTGGGCGCCGCGCAGCAGGCGGCCGAGATCGCGATTCTGATCGCTTTTCTCGTCACTCCTTGATCGCCATGGACGTCACGCGTTTCTGGTGGATTCGGCACGCGCCGGTCATCAACCCGGGGGGCCGTGTCTACGGCCAACGCGACGTCGAGGCCGATACCTCGAACACGGCGGCGTTCGCGACCCTTGGACGACGCATGCCGCAGGGCGCGGTATGGATCGCCACCCAGTTGCGCCGCACGCAGGCGACCGCCGCGGCGATCCACGCGGCGATGAATCTGGGCGACGAAACTCCGCCCAGCGTCGCCATCGTGCCCGATCTCGTCGAGCAGAGCTTCGGCGATTGGCAGGGACGGACCTACGCTGAGATCGGCGCCTACGGACGGGGCGCGTTGATCGACGGGCACCGCTTCTGGCTTGCTCCAGCGGCAACCACGCCGCCTGGCGGCGAAAGCTTCCTCGACGTGATGGCCCGCGTTGCAGGCGCGGTCGATCGTCTCGCCGCCGAACACGCCGGCCGCGATATCGTCGCCATCGCGCATGGCGGCACGATCCGTGCCGCGCTCGCCCAGGCGCTGGGCCTTGCCCCCGAAGCAGCCTTGGCGCTCACCATCGATACGCTGTCGTTGACCCGGGTCGATCGCATCGCGGGGCCGGGCCGCGGCCACGATTGGCGGATCGGCGCGATCAACCTGCCGGCTGAGTGAACGTTTGGCAGCGCCGGCGATGCGGCGGACGCGAGGAGGTTGTTCGTGCGCCAGCGGCCGACATTGATCCTGCTGCCAGCACTGCCGTGCGATGCTGATTTCTATGCTGCACAAATCGACGCGCTCGCGGATTTGGTCGACCCCATCGTCATGGTGCTTGACGCGCCAAGCATGCGCGAAAGCGCCGCCCTGGCGCTCGCCGCTGCACCGAGGCGATTCTTACTCGGCGGAACGGCGTATGGTGGATGCATTGCAGTCGAAATGGCCGTAGCCGCTCCGGAACGGATCGTCGGCCTGTGGCTCATGAACTGCAGTCCCGGCGCCCATCCCGATCCCGATGGGGCTCGGCGGCTCAGCGCCCGGGTGCCTGCGGGTGAATTTGAGGCGGTGTTGAGCGAATGGTCGGAGATCATCGTTTCGGCCGAGAACACGGCTGCGCGCGAGCGATTCCTAGCGATGGCGCGACGGGCAGGCCCGGAGCGATTTTGCAACCAGTACGACGCGTCCGCCAGCCGTTCCGATCACTGGGACGACCTTCACGCGATCGCCGCTCCCTCGCTTCTGATCTGGGGCGCGGACGACATCTTTGTCCCGATTGCAATCGGACGGAGGATGGCGCAGCTCATGCCAGCGGCCCATCTCGTCACGCTGTCCGGCTGTCGACATTTTCCGGCGCTCGAACGGCCCGCAGCGACCACTGCCGCCGCGCGCGCCTGGATCAAAACGGCGCTTTCGGCGTTCCATAGTCGGGATTGACCGCGATTTCGCCGAAGCCTGGTTGGCCTGCGCCGCCGCCCATGCTAGGGTCCGCCCGCACCCGGTGAGGGAAGTCCGGTGCGGCGGCCATCTTGCGGCCGCTCATGCCGGCGCTGCCCCCGCAACTGTATGGGCGAGACCTCGGGCCAAACGCCACTGATCGCGCTGCTATGCGCGATTGGGAAGGTGGCCCGGGTGTCGTGGACCCCAAGCCAGGAGACCTGCCGGGCGCCGGCGCGTCGTTCCTTTGATCGCGGAGCGTCGCGCCGCCGGCCCACACGAATCCTCGGCGGGAGGATCGCGCC
>DATFES010000360.1:0-3411 GCA_035250945.1 Alphaproteobacteria bacterium
GATCCAACAGTCCGCGCCCGGCCGGCATTCGAGCGGCAGCGAAAAGGCCGGCAGCCGATCGTTTGCCCACGCCTCGCTTGTCGCAACAAGAAGCAACAGCAGAATCGCCGGGCGAATGGCACGATGCACGCGCCAAACGGAACCTGCGTGCACACTATGCGTTGTCAGGCGCAAGTTCACGTGGCCGATTTCAGGCAAGACGGAAACGCAACCGGACCGCATCCTCGATGATTCCTCGTTTGCCCTCGAAGTCGAATGCTAATGCGCAACCAGCTTTAGTTCCAGGCGGCGCGCGACTTGCCGCGCGGAGTTACGGATCTTCAGAGTTTCGACTCTGTTGGGGGCGACAAATCGCGCGATTCTCGGCCGCTGAAACAAACTTGCAAGGCCCTGTTTACAAAGTTGCATGACGCAAGAGGCGTCCGGGCGCGGCGGGATCACCGGCCGGATGCCGGCGTCGTGAAGATGGTCACGCATGGCGTCGCTCTCGTAGCCATTGTCGGCAATCAGGTAGCCGGGTCGCGTCTCGGCGAGTGCGCTGAGCGTTTCGAACTATGTGCAGTCGGCCGCCTCGCCGCCGGTGCGGAGGAAAGCGAGCGGGAGGCCGGCGGCATCGCCGAGATAGCGAGCCTTACAGACTGAAACAGCGAAGCTGTTTCAGGCCCCGCGAGCGGCCAAAAGCCTGTTCACGCGCGCCCCTTTGCGCCGGCCGCCGAGACGTGGCCGCGGACGGTCGTTGAGTCGATGCTGTGATGTCGATTGTCCGCCATCGCCTGGGCCGTCACCGCCGCCGCTTCCTCCCTGATACCCGCCGCGGTCCAGCGTCGGAAGCGTTGGTAGACCGTCATCCACTTGCCGTACTTCTCCGGCAGGTCGCGCCACGGCGCGAAGGCTGCGCAGCCGCTACAGAATGCCGTTCACGATCGGCCGGTTGTCGCCCGACGGACGGCTCTTCCGCCCGCGTTCGGCCGGCAAAAGATCCCTCAGCAATCGCCATTCCGCTTCGCTCAGATCGCCTCGGCGCACAAATCCCTCCCTCCACGAGAAATCCTTGAATCAAGGTTCGATTCAACGGTCAACCACTTTGCATTCAGGGCCTAGAGTCGTCGCAGGAAAATAAATAGTCGAATTTCCCTGTCGAGCATTGTCGTGTGAAACCGTCATGCACGGCGCAGACGAAGCGCGTTGCCGACGACCGACACCGAGCTCAGGCTCATCGCCGCGGCGGCAAACAGCGGTGACAGAAGTATCCCCAAACTTGGATAGAGGATGCCTGCCGCGACCGGCACGCCAAGCGCGTTGTACACCAGCGCGAACACCAGGTTCTGCTTCATGTTGGCGACGGTGGATCGCGAAAGCTGGCGCGCTCGCGCGATGCCGCGCAAATCGCCCTTGACCAGCGTTACGTGGCCGCTGTTCATCGCGACATCCGTGCCGGTGCCCATGGCGATGCCGACATGCGCACGCGCCAGCGCCGGCGCATCGTTTATGCCGTCGCCCGCCATCGCCACGCGCCGGCCCTGCGCCTGAAGCGTCGCCACCAATTCGACCTTGTCTTGCGGGCGCACCTCGCCGTGCACTTCGTCAATGCCAAGCCGTGCCGCCACGGCGCGCGCCGTTGTCAGCCCGTCTCCGGTGGCCATCACGATGCGAATGTTCGCATCGTGCAGCTGTCGGATCGCCTCCGGTGTCGCGTCCTTGATCGGATCGGCGGCGGCGATCAAGCCCATCAATCTGCCGTCCACGGCGAGGAAGACCACCGAGGCGCCTTCCGCCCGGCGCGCTTCCGCCGCCTCACGCAGCGGTGCCGCGTCGACCTTCACCTGATGCATGAGAGTCGAATTGCCGACCGCGACGTGCTTGCCCTCCACCCTTCCCTGGACGCCGATCCCCGTCGCCGATTCGAATTCCTCGGCCTTGCCGAGCGCGATCCCACGCCGCCTCGCCTCCGAGACGATGGCCTCGGCCAGCGGGTGCTCGCTGCCCTGGTCGAGGCTGGCGGCGTAGCGCAGAACTTCATCCTCGGCGAAGCCGGGAGCGGCGACCACGCTGTGGAACGCAGGCCTTCCCACCGTGAGGGTGCCGGTTTTGTCGACGATCAGGGTATCGATCGTGCGGAGCGATTCGATCGCCTCGGCGTCGCGGAACAAGATGCCCGATGTGGCGCCCTTGCCTGTGGCGACCATGATCGACATCGGAGTGGCGAGCCCAAGCGCGCACGGACAGGCGATGATCAGCACCGCCACCGCGTTCAATATGGCATAAGTCCAGCGTGGCTCGGGTCCGGCGATGCCCCATACGATCAGGGTCGCCGCTGCGACGACCAAGACAGCCAGGACGAACCAGAATGACACGGCATCCGCCATGCGCTGCATCGGCGCGCGCGAGCGCTGCGCCTGGGCGACCATCTGCACGATTTGCGCGAGCAACGTCTGGGCGCCCACCTTCTCGGCGCGCATCACCAGGCTGCCGGTGCCGTTGATGGTGGCTCCGACGACCTTGTCGCCAGCCCGTTTCTCGACCGGCACCGGCTCGCCGGTGATCATCGACTCATCCACGCTCGATCGGCCCTCGATGACCACGCCGTCGACGGGAACTTTTTCACCAGGCCGGACGCGCAGCCGGTCGCCGATATGCACATGCGCGAGCGGCACGTCTTCCTCGCCGCCGTCATCGCGGATTCGCCGCGCCGTCTTTGGCGCCAGTCCGAGCAACGACTTGATCGCGGCCGACGTCTGCGCGCGGGCCTTCATTTCGAGGATTTGGCCGAGAAGCGTGAGCGACACGATTACCGCCGCCGCTTCGTAGTAGACGCCGATCCGGCCGTGCGATTCGAACCCCTGCGGGAACAATTCCGGCACCAAGGTCGCGGCAAGACTGTAGAGAAAGGCCGCGCCTACGCCGACGCCGATGAGCGTCCACATGTTGGGATGGCGGCGGCGGATCGATTCGACGCAGCGCGTGAAGAACGGCCAGCCGGCCCACAACACGATCGGCACCGATAGCACAAGTTCGAGCCAAGTGCGTGCCGCGACGGACAGGCCCGTCAGGTAGTGCCCGGCCATGCCAAGCGCGGTGACGACGATGGTGAGCGGAAGCGTCCACCAGAACCGGCGCTGGAAGCTGACCAGCTCAGGATCGGGGCCGTCGTCCAGCGTGGGTAGTACCGGCTCCAGCGCCATTCCGCAGATCGGGCAATGGCCCGGGTTTGGTTGCCGGATCTGCGGGTGCATGGGGCAGGTATAAATTGTCGCATCGGGCGCGAGCGCCGGCGGCGGTGCCGCGCCTCGCGTGAGCGTTGGCTTCGCCTCGGCGAGCGAAACATCGTGATGCGCGCGCTTCTGCATGGTGGCGACTCCAGTGGCGAATCGTTTGCGTCGATACCGGTCGGCCGGTCGATCGCCGATTCAG
>DATFES010000368.1:0-6989 GCA_035250945.1 Alphaproteobacteria bacterium
TTCAGTTGCCGGGGGTTGAGATCGAGCTTTGGATACGTCGGTCCAAGCGGGAGCGACAAGAGCGCGGCGATCAACGGCACCGCGGCGCGCGCGTCGTCGCTGCCGAGCGCAAGCAACGACTCGAGTTTTTCGAGTCGCACCGCGGGGGGATCGGCGCGCTCGAATCCGGCGGCGCGCTCGAGCAGTCGGATGATCGGATAAAGCGCGGTGTTGGTGTGATAGGGGGAGCCATAATGGCTGATCGGCACGTACCCTTCGCCGAGCCGCTCGCGCAGCGAACGGACGATGCGGGACTTGCCTACGCCGGCCTCGCTGGTGAGGAGAACCACCTGCCCCTCGCCCGCCTTGGCGGATCGCCAGCGATCGAGCAACAATGCGATTTCGTGCTCGCGTCCGACCAGCGGGGTGAGGCCTGCTCCGTGCATCGCCTCGAAACGGCTCTCGAGGTGACTCTCCCCCAGCACGCGCCACACAGGCACCGGCTCGCGAAATCCTTTCATGGCGCGATTACCGCGGTGCTCGAGTTCGAACAATTCGCCCAGGAGATTGCGGGTCTCCTGACTGACGACGACGCTACCTGGGTCGGCGGCCGCTTGCAGACGCGCGGCCAGATTGGGCGTCTCGCCGACGATCGCGTCCTTGTCCATCGTTCGCTCGCTGGCCATGTCGCCGACGACGACGATTCCGGTCGCAATTCCGACACGCGCCGCCAGCGGCTCGCCGGTTGGCGTCCGCAGCCGCCCAACCGCTTCGCTCACCAACAAGCCTGTGCGTACCGCCCGTTCCGCATCGTCTTCGTGCGCGCGTGGCCAACCGAAGTAGGCAAGCACGCCATCGCCCATGAACTTCGCGACATGGCCCTCATAAAGACCTACTTGGCGCGCCACCTCGTCCTGGTAGGTCCGAATGACGGCCGCCATGTCCTCCGGATCGAGCCGGCCCGACAGATCGGTGGACCCGACGAGATCGCAAAACATCACCGTCAGCGGCCGACGCTCGGCATCGGGCTGCGCCACCGCGCCGTCCTTCGCGGCGTCACGCGCGATGGCCGGTCCCGGCCTGGACGATGTTTCCGGACGCTCCGCCAACGTTTTGATCGCCGCTTGCAGCCTTCGCCGGGGCCCGAGCGGAAGCCCCAGCATCGTCAAATCCTGGTCGCTCAGATGCGGCAGATCGCCGAGACCGACCGCGTTGTCGGCGAACGCTTGCGCGTATTGGCCGAGGCCGAGGTCTGCAAGCCAGCGCTCAAGGTCATCCGCCACGCGATGGCGCTCCCCGTGCTCCGCGACGCCGGCCGAATGTAGAGGTCAAGGCAATCGTAAAGCGGCGTTTGAGGGCGCCCGAGCGACTGGTGCGCCCGCGCGCCGAAGTCGAGTGTATGACCGGTAAATTCACGTGTCCATTGAGGCGCCGCGGCGCTTTCTCGGCCTTGCCTAGCGCCCCTTGGCGCGACGGCTTTTGCGCTTGGCGCGGGCGATCGCCTGCTCGATCTTCGCCGCCGCGTCCTCGGGCCCGACCCACTTGCGATTGGCGACGAACTTGCCGCGCTCGAGATCCTTGTAATGCGCGAAGAAGTGCTCGATCTGGTCGCACAACACCTTCGGCAAGTGCCAGTACGAACGGACGTTCTGATAGTAGGGATTCAGGTCATCGGCCGGCACGGCGATGATTTTCTCGTCGGCGCCTTTCTCGTCCTCCATCAGGAGCGCGCCGATGGGGCGCGAGCGAATGACCGCGCCGGCGACGACAGCGGTCTGCGAGACGACGAGGATATCGCACGGGTCGCCGTCCTCCGACAGCGAGTGGGGGATGAAGCCGTAATTCGCCGGGTAGAACATCGCAGTGTGCAGGAAACGGTCGACGAACAGAGCGCCCGACGACTTGTCGAGCTCGTATTTGACCGGTACGCCGCCGGCCGGAATTTCGATCACGGCGTTGACGTCCCAAGGCGGATTCCGCCCGGCGGCGATCTTCGAGATATCCATGTCGATCCCCCAGCGCTGCGCTGCCCCCGGTTATCGCCCAGGAGGCGCGCCGCTTCAACCGGCGACGCCGACCAGATCGGCGAGGCGCTGCGGATCGTCGAGCAGGGTCCGGCTCGATCCGTCGTAGACCACCCGCCCGCGATCGAGGATGGCCGCTTCGGTCGCGAATTCGAGCGCGAGGCGGGCGTGCTGTTCGACGAGCAAGATGGCGAGACCGTCGTCGGCGCGCAAGCGGTTGAAGGCGGCGATCAGCATATCGACGATCACCGGCGCCAATCCCTCGAGCGGCTCGTCCATCAGCAGCAGGCTGGGATTTCCCATCAGCGCGCGGCCGATCGCCAGCATCTGTTGTTCGCCGCCGGAGAGCTGGCTGCCGAGGTTGCGACGGCGCCCGGCGATCTGGGGAAAGAGGTCGTAGACACGGGCCGCGTTCCAACGGCCCGGCCGCGCCGCAACGCCGAGGTTTTCCTCGACGCTCAGCGAGGGGAAAATTTCCCGCTCCTGCGGCACGTAACCGATGCCGGCCCGCGCACGGGCGTGGGTCGCAAAGCGTGTGATCTCGGTTCCAGCGAAGACGATCATCCCCTGGTGCAGCGTGGTGTGGCCCAGGATGGTCGCCAGCAGCGTCGATTTGCCGACGCCATTGCGTCCGAGGAGCGCGCGCGCCGAGTCGGCTTCGAGCGTCAGCGAAACGCCGTCGAGCACCACCGTCTCGCCGTATCCGGCCGAGACGCCGGCGAGCTTGAGCGCTTCAGCCATGGCGGCCCTCGCCGAGATAGACTTCACGCACGCGGGCGTCGGCGGCGATCGCCGCCGGCGCGCCTTCGACCAGCACGGTGCCTTGGACCATCACGGTGATCATGCGCGCGAAGCGGAACACGAGGTCCATGTCGTGCTCGATGATCAGCACTGCGATGTCTTGCGGCAGGCGGTCGATCACTTCGAGGATGATGGCGCTTTCGTCGGCCGGCACGCCCGCCGCCGGTTCGTCGAGCAGCAGCACCTTGGGTCGCAGGCCCAGCGCGATGGCGATCTCGACCAACCGCTGGCGGCCGTAGGGGAGCTCCTTGACCAGTTTCAGCGCGTCGTCGGCGATGCGCAGCGTCTCCAGCAGGCCATACGCCTCCTCGACCACCGCGCGATTGCTGCCCGCGAAGCGGAACATGTCGCCGGCGGCGCCCGCGCGCTCGCCGACGGCGAGCGTGACGTTCTCCAGCACCGACAAACCGCGAAAGAGCTGGTTGATCTGGAAGGTCCGCCCCAAGCCGCGCTTGACACGCGCGGCCTGCGGCAGATCGGTGATGTCTTCGCCGGCGAGCGAGATCCGCCCCGACGACGGCGCCAGCCGCCCGGTGATGAGATTGATGAACGTCGTCTTGCCGGCGCCGTTGGGGCCGATCAGCGCATGGCGGGCCCCTGGTTCCAGGCGAAAATCGATGTTCTGCGCCACAGTCAGCGCGCCGAAGCTCTTGCACAGCGCGGTCGTGGCGAGCGCTAGGCCGGTCATCGCGCGCGGCTCCTGAGCCATGTCCAAATCGCGTCGATCAGGCCGAGCACGCCGCCGCGCGCGAACATCACCACCAGCACAAGCAGCAGGCCGATGTAGAACAGCCAGAACACCGGCTCGTTCTTGGCTAGCGTGTCCTGGGCGATCATGAACAGCGGCGGACCGATGAACGCGCCGTAAAGTCGGCCGACGCCGCCGAGAATCAGCATGATCAGGATCTCGCCCGAGCGCTCGAAGGTGATGGTGTTGAGGCCGACGAACTGCGTGGTCTGGGCGAGCAGACCCCCGGCGATTCCGGCGAGCGTCGCCGATATCGCGTAGGCGGTCACCAGGCGCCGGCGGACCGGCGCGCCGATTGCGTGCATGCGCGTCACATTCTCGCGCACGCCGGTGAGCGAGCGGCCGAACGGCGAGTGGACGAGGAGCCGCACGAACGCCCAGGCGACGAACAGAATCGCCAAGGTGTAGAGATACGCCGTTCGGCCGAAGAGGTCGAAGCGGAACAGCCCGAAGATGGGATCGATGGCGAACGCCTGCAAGCCATCGGCGCCGCCGGTGATGTGGGTCGCCTTGTTCGCCGCCTCGTACAGCATGAACACCACGGCCAGCGTCAACATCAACAGGGTCAGGCCATGGGTGCGCAGGATGACCAGGCCGGTGACGATGCCGAGAAAGCCGGCCAATGCGCCAGCGGCGACCAGTCCGCTCAGCGGTTCGGCCCAACCGCCATGCACCGCGAGTATCCCGACCGTGTAGGCGCCGACGCCGAAGAACGCCGCGTGGCCGAGCGTGACGATTCCGGCGTAGCCGAGGATGAGATCGAGCGACAGCGCGAACAGGACGTTGATGAGAATCTGCGCGCCGAGCGGAAGATAGATGTCGAACACGTAGAACGACGCCCCGGCGACGATCCACGGCGCGAGTTCGAGCGGGCGGAGCCGGTGGCTCCGCGCCATGAATTCGACCGGAGATACGGTTGGGCGCGGCGCTGTCATCGCCATCAACTTCGGCCGAACAGGCCCGACGGGCGCCACAGCAGGACCGCGATCATCGCCGCGTAGATGAAGAACGCGCCGAACTCCGGCACCAAGTACTTGAACGCCGTGTCGCCGACGCCGAGCAGCACCGCGGCGACGAAGGGACCCTTGAGCGAACCGAGCCCGCCGACGGCGACGACGATGAGGAAGTAGACGAGGTGTTCGACCGGATAGGCCGGATGGATGGCGAGGATTTCGGCGCCTAGACCGCCGCCCAGCGCGGCGAGCCCGCTGCCGAGCGCGAAAGTGAGGGTGAACAAGCGTCCGGTGTTGATGCCGAGCGATTGCGCCATGCGCCGGTTGTCGACCGCGGCGCGCACCTGGGCGCCGAAATTAGTCCGCTCGACGCCGAACCACAGGAGCCCGATCAGGACTAGGCTGACGACGATCATGAAAGCGCGATAAGTGGGAAAATCGCGAAATCCCAGGCTGATCTGGCCGCGCAGATAATCGGGCAGCTGCATGCGCTGCGGGAATGGCCCCCAGACATACTGTGCGCCGGCAATGGCCATGAAGATGAGCCCGATCGTGAACAGGACCTGTTCGAGCTCCGAGGCGCCGTAGAGGCGCGCATATAGAAAACGCTCGAGGATCACGCTCGCCGCGGCGACGACGACGAAGGCGATGACGAGCGCCGCGAAAAACGGCACGCCGTGGCTGTTCATCAGCGTCAGCGTGACGTAACCGCCGGCGACAGCGAACACGCCGTGGGCGAGATTGGTGAACCCCATCAGGCCCATCGTCACCGACAGCCCGACCGACACGATGTAGAGAATCATCGCGTAGGACAGGCCGAGGAAGACGATGCTGACGGCGGCGGCGAAAACGGCTTCCATCGGCGGCGGCGCTTCGGTAAAGCGACGGCCGCCGGCGTGATCGTTAAATCCGCGCCCGGCGGCCGTGATTCACGAGGCTGCTACTTCTTCTTATTGATTTCCTTCCACGGGTCCTTGACCATCGGGATGGTCTCGAGCTCGACATTGGCTAGGTTGCCGCCGACCCGCTCGACCCGTCGTAGATATTCGTTCTGGACGACGTCGCGCGTCTCGGGATCGATCATGATCGGCCCGCGCGGGCTGTTGTCGATCTTGTAGCCCTTGAGCAATGCCACGGTCTTGTCGCCGTCGATCTTGCCCTTCTGTTCGCGGATCGCGTGATAGATCGCCGTCATTCCGTCCCAGGCGCCGACCGACATGAAACTCGGCGTCGAGTTCGGGCCATAGTCCTTCTTCCACGCATCGACGAAGGCTTTGTTCGCCGGCCGCGTCGCCGCCGCCGAATAGTGGTGCATGGTGATGACGCCTAAAGGCACGTCGCCCATGTTCGGCAGCTCCTCGTCGGTGGTGATGTCGCCCGGTCCGATGAGCCGGATCCTCTCCTGCGGCAATCCGAGATCGCTGTAGGCCTTCATCAACGCGGTCGCTTGTCGCCCCGCCGGCACGAAGACGAACAGCGCGTCGGGCTTGGCGTCCTTGACCCGCTGCATGAACGGCACGAAATCCGGGTTCTGCAACGGCATGCGGATCGATCCGACGATCTGGCCGCCGGCGTCGGTGAATCCCTTGGTGAACGCCGCCTCGGCGTCGTGTCCGGGACCGTAATCGGCGACGGTCGTGTAGGCGCGCTTGATGTTGTTCTTGGCCGCCCACCCGCCCATCGGATAGCTCGCCTGCCATAAGGTGAAGGAGAACCGGACGATGTAAGGCGACAGCGTCGTCGTCACCGAAGTCCCGGCGTTCATGATGATGAACGGTTTCTTCGCCTCCGTGGCGACCGGCGCGATGGCGTGTGCGTTGGGCGTAAATACCACGCCGGCGATTATGTCGACCCGGTCGCGGGTGACGAGCTCGGTAACAAGGCGCTTGGCGACGTCGGGATTGGGCCCCGTGGTGTCCCGCTTGACGATCTCGATTTTGACGCCGGGCGGCAGGTCCTTGGCGTGCATCTTCATGTAGAGCTGCACCGCCTTGTCCATCTGGTCGCCGAGCGACGCCGCAGGACCGGACAGCGGCAGCAGCAATCCGATCTTGACCGTCTGGGCATGCGCCGTTGCGCCAAGGCTCGTCGCCAGTCCGGCAGCAACGAGTCCGAGTTTCCACGCTTTCATCGACATCCTCCCTCTTAGGCCAGAATTTTCTTCTTGGGGCCAAACCTTAACATAATCGTTCGCCACGGGTCAGCGTTCCGGAGGCGAGCCGTACCCAAGTATTAGTCAGCCTACGGAGCATTGACAATCACCAGTCGCTGGGCAAGCGTTGGTTCAAGGAGGATCGCGCCATGACGACGCCTGGCGCCAATCGCTCGCCGCTCTGGCCGGCGCAGCTCGACCATGTCGTGCGCGAGAGCGACCGGCCCGAGGGACTGCTCGCGTTCTATCGCGAGGGTTTCGGCATGGCGTCGCGGCCGCTTGCCGCCGGGACTTGGGTGGCCGATGGGCCGCAGCGGCGGTTGATTGTCGCG
>DATFES010000371.1:0-3981 GCA_035250945.1 Alphaproteobacteria bacterium
ATATATGTGCAAGGAGGCGATTCCGGCGATCATCGAGCTCGAGCATTTCGGCGTGCCGTTCTCGCGCACGCCGAGCGGCAAGATCTATCAGCGGCCCTTCGGCGGAATGACGACGCATTTCGGCAAGGGCATCGCGCAACGGACGTGCGCCGCCGCCGACCGCACCGGACACGCCATCCTTCACACCCTCTACCAGCAGAGCCTCAAGCACAACGCCGAATTCTTCATCGAATACTTCGCCCTCGATCTGCTGATGGACGACGACGGGGCGTGTTGCGGCGTGATCGCCTGGGACCTCGCCGACGGCACGCTGCATCGTTTCTTCGCGCATATGACGGTGTTGGCGACGGGCGGTTGCGGGCGCACGTATTTTTCGTGCACGTCGGCGCACACCTGCACCGGCGACGGCAACGCGATGGTCTTGCGCGCCGGATTGCCGCTCGAGGATATGGAGTTCGTGCAGTTCCACCCGACGGGGATTTACGGCGCCGGTTGCCTGATCACCGAGGGTTCGCGCGGCGAAGGCGGATATCTCACCAATTCGACCGGCGAGCGCTTCATGGAGCGCTACGCGCCGTCGGCCAAGGATCTCGCCTCGCGCGACGTGGTCAGCCGTTCGATGACCATCGAGATTCGCGAGGGGCGCGGCGTCGGCCCGCTCAAGGATCACATCTACCTGCATCTCGAGCACCTTGGCGCCGAGTTGCTGCATGAACGGCTGCCCGGCATTACCGAAACGGCGCGCATTTTCGCCGGCGTCGATTTGACCAAGGAGCCGATTCCCGTGCTGCCGACGGCGCATTACAACATGGGTGGCATACCGACGAACTATCACGGCGAAGCGTTGACGCTGAACGGCGGCGGCGCGGAAAGCGTCGTGCCCGGGCTGATGGCGATCGGCGAAGCGGCGTGCGTTTCGGTGCACGGCGCCAACCGCCTCGGCTCCAACTCGCTCCTCGATCTGGTCGTCTTCGGCCGCGCCGCGGCGCAGCGGTGCGCCGAAGCCATAAAGCCCGGTCAACCGCACCGGCCGCTGCCGAACTCCGCCGCCGACGCCGCGCTTGCCCGTTTCGACCGTCTTCGTCGCGCCAAGGGCGATCAGCCGACCGCAAAGCTGCGCCTCGAGATGCAGCGCGTGATGCAAAACAACTGCGCGGTCTTCCGTTCGGCCGAAGTGCTCGAGGAAGGCGCGGCCAAGCTCGGCGAAATCTGGAGCCGCGGCGACAAGATCGCCGTCGCCGATCGCTCGCTGATCTGGAATTCCGACCTGGTCGAGACGCTCGAATACGAGAACCTCATCGCCCAAGCGGTGGTCACGATGCACTCGGCGCGCAACCGCACCGAAAGCCGCGGCGCGCACGCGCGCGAGGATCATCCGGCGCGCGACGACCAGAATTGGCTCAAGCACACGCTCGCCTGGCTCGATGCGCACGGCCGAACGCGCATCGATTACCGGCCGGTGCGGCTGACCACGCTCACCAACGAAGTGCAATCGTTCCCGCCCAAGGCGCGGGTTTACTGACAGGACGGCCGCGCCGCATGCCGGGCTTGTCGAGGCATTCGGCGTCGAGACGATCAACCTCCGTCCTTCGACGCGCTCAGGACGGGGATGCCCACGGAAAGGCTCGGACGGGTCCGTAATGGCAGAATTCTTCCTTTCCAAAAACGCGAAGGTCGTCAAGGGCAGTACCTTCAAGGCGCCCGCCGGCGCCAAGACGACGCGCAACTTCAAGATCTATCGCTGGGACCCCGATTCGCCGCGCAATCCGCGCCTCGATACGTACGAACTCGATCTCGACGGCTGCGGCCCGATGGTTTTGGACGCGCTGATCAAGATCAAGAACGAGGTCGACGCGACGTTGACCTTTCGCCGCTCGTGCCGCGAGGGAATCTGCGGCAGTTGCGCGATGAACATCGACGGCACCAACACGCTCGCCTGCGTCAAGCCGATCGACGAGGTGAAGGGCGAAATCGCCATCTATCCCTTACCGCACTTGCCGGTCATCAAGGACCTCGTACCCGACGTCAGCCACGCCTATGCCCAGCTGCGTTCGATCGAGCCCTGGCTCAAATCGGAGACGCCGCCGGCCGATCGCGAGCGGCTGCAGAGCCCGGAGGAGCGCGAGCGGCTCGACGGCCTGTGGGAATGCATACTGTGCTTTTGCTGCTCCACTGCGTGCCCCAGCTATTGGTGGAACGGCGAGCGGTATCTCGGACCGGCGATTTTGCTGCAGGCCTATCGTTGGATCGCCGACAGCCGCGACGAGGCGACTGGCGAGCGGCTCGACCAGCTCGAGGATCCGTTCCGGCTTTATCGCTGCCACACGATCATGAACTGCACCAAGACTTGTCCCAAGGGGCTGAATCCGGCGAAAGCGATCGCCGAGATCAAGAAGCTGATGGTGGCGCGCCGGTAACGCCGCCGCCAGGCACGGGCCCGCTGACATCGTTGCCGCCGCTCAGCCAAATCACGGGAGGCCGACATGACACCGGCGCGCGCCTTGAGCTTGGCGATGCTGCTCGCCGCTTGCGCGATCGACGAGACGACGTTCATCGAGCAATCGCGACGTCTCGTGCCGGCGCCGCCATGGCCGGCGGGCGACGAGCGCGGCATGGCGAACGCGCTCGGCCGCGGCACCTGGCTGCGCTGCGCCTGGCATCTGAGCGATGATCGCGCGCGGGTCTACGAGATTTCGCACGAACGCTCGAACGCCATGCCGCAATCGCCCTTCGGCACGCCGCTGCGCCACAGGTATCGGCCCACGGTCGGCATCCCGGGTACGCGGCACGCTTTCAATGGCGAGGAGGTCGCCAGCGGCGAGCCCGGCGCGCAGGGCACGCAGATGGACGCGCTCGGGCATTTCGCCTATCTGGCGCAACCGTGGGCCGGCGGCGGCGCTTTTCCGGCCGACGGGGCGATGTACTACGGCGGCTATACCCAGAAGGACGTCAAACCGACGCCGGATTCGCCGCTGTTGAAGCTCGGCATCGAGCAGGTTCCGCCGATCGTCACCAGTGCGGTCCTACTCGACGCCAAGGCGCATCTCGGCGGCGGACAGGCGATGAAGCCCGGTCAATTGGTCACGCGCGCCGACATCGAGGCGATGCTTGCCGCGCAGGGGCTGGCGTGGCGCGGTTTGCTGCCCGGCGACGTGCTCTATGTCTATACCGGCTGGGGCGACAATTGGCGCGATCCCGACGTCGACAAGACGTACTACACCAAAGGTCCGGGGCTCTCGTACGACGCCGCAAGGTACCTCGAAGCCAAACGCGTCGTGCTCGTGGCGCTCGACAACCCGTTCACCGACCCGGTCGGCGAAGGCCAGCTGCAGGGCCGCGCGCCGCCGCCGGCGGGTACGCCGCCGGCCTTGCCGTTTGCGATCCACCACCACAATCTTACGCAAAGCGGCATCTACAACATCCAGAATGCGAACCTCGCGGCACTGGCGCGCGACAAGGTGTGGACGTCGTGTACGGTCATCCTGCCGCTGCGCGAGCACGGCGCCGCCGGTTCGCCGGTGCGGCCGATCGCGATCGGCGCGCCGCACGGATAGACGGACGCCCGCTTCGCCGCTAGCGTCGTCCGACCATGGCGAACCCGCGCATCGCGCTCATCCACGCGCTCGCCGAATCGGTCGAGCCCAGCCGACGGGCCTTCGCCGAATTGTGGTCGGCCGCCGAGATCGCCAATCTGCTCGAGGATTCGTTGTCGGCCGATCTCGCCAAGCGCGGCGTCCTCGACGCGAGCTTCGATGCGCGTTTTCTGCATTTGGCGCAATACGCGGTCCGCACCGGCGCGCAGGGAATCCTGTTCACCTGCTCGGCGTTCGGGCGGCCGATCGAGGCGGTCAAGCGGGCGCTGAAGATTCCCGTGCTCAAGCCCAACGAAGCGGCGCTCGAGGCGGCGCTGCGCGCCGGCCCGCGCGTGGCGCTTCTTGCCACATTCGCGCCGACGCTGGCATCGATGGAGCGCGAACTGAA
>DATFES010000408.1:0-2867 GCA_035250945.1 Alphaproteobacteria bacterium
TGCGCGACCTGGGCCAACACAAGGCGATGATCTTGCGCAATCACGGGCTGCTTACCGTGGGCGCCACGATCCGCGAGGCATTCGAGCTGATGTACTACCTCGAGCGTTCGTGCCAAGCGCAGATCGACGCCATGGCCGGCGGCGCCGAGCTAAGCATCCCGTCGCCCGACGTGTGCGAACGCACTGCGCGCCAGTTCGAGCGCTCGGGACGCATGGCGGTCGAGCGCGACTGGCCTGCGCTGCTGCGTCTACTTGACCGGCTCGATCCGTCGTTTCGCAACTGAGCGCGACGACTTTTCTCGCCTAACCGATAGGGACGCTTTTCATGACGCCTGCGATCGACGTCCATACGCACATGCTCAACAAGCCATGGCTCGAGCTGCTGCGCGCGCATGGCAAGCCGCGCTACGAAGTGCGGAAGAGCATGGACGCGCCCGAGGGCATCTTTCTCGACGGCGCGCCGTTCATGACGCCGCAGCCGGGGCATTTCGACTACGCATATCGCATCGAGCGCATGAACGAAGCGAAGGTCGACATGGCGATCGTCTCGCTCACCTGCCCCAATGTCTATTGGGGCGGACCGGAGATCAGCCTCGAGGCGGCGCGGATCGTCAACGACGATATGGCGGCGGCGCAAAACGAGTACCCATCGCGGCTGCGCTTCCTGTGCTCGCTCCCCTGGGAATACCCGAATTTCGCGGTCGCCGAGCTTGGGCGCGCCTGCGACAAGGGCGCGGTCGGCGTCATGGTGCTGGCGAACGTCGCCGGCAAGACGCTCACCGATCCGCTCTTTGCGCCGGTGTGGCAGGAGATCGACCGCCGGGCGCTGCCGGTGCTCGTCCACCCGACAGCGCCGCCGGGCACGCCCGACATGGCGATGCGCGAGTTCAACCTGATTGCCTCGATCGGCTTCATGTTCGATACCAGTCTCGCTGTGGCGCGGATCATTTTCGACGGCTTTCTCGACCGGTATCCCAATCTCAAGCTCATCGTCTCGCATGCCGGTGCGGCGCTTCCCTATCTCGTCGGCCGCCTCGACAAATGCTTCGACAACATGAACGCCTGCCGCACCAGGACGCAGACCCCGCCGCATGAATACATGCGCCGGCTCTATTTCGATTCGGTGACTTACCGTCCCGAATCGCTCGCCATGTGCATCGACGTCGGCGGCGACGACCGCGTTCTGTATGGCTCCGACTACCCGCACAATATCGGCGACATGAAGGGCTGCCTCGCCCGCGTCGACGCCCTCGGCGGCGCCCGGCGCGACAAGGTGCGCGGCCGTAACGCCCAGGCGATCTTCAAGCTATGATCGGCGGCTAGCCGGTCCGGCCGCGCGCGCCGATCGGGTCCCCGCGCGCAGCCGCGACGGCCAACGACCCAGGGGAGGAAACAATGAAGGCGAAGCTCGTCCATATGCTGCTCGCGCTCGCGCTATGGCCGTCCGCTACGGCGCTGGCGGCGACGCTCGACGACGTCAAACAGCGGGGCGTCGTGCATTGCGGCACCGCGCCCAATATTCCCGGCTACGCGTTCACCGATGACCAGGGCAATCGCCGCGGATTCGACATCGATCTCTGTCGCGCGCTCGCGGCGGCGATATTCGGCGACGCCAGCAAGGTCAAGCTGACGCCATTGGCGCCGCGCGACGCCTTCGCGTCGCTGCAGACCGGCGTGGTCGACATTCTGACGCACCGCTTCACCTGGACCTATAATCGCGACGCCGGTTCGGGACTCAATTTCACCCGCGTAATGTTCTACGACGGCCAGGGTTTCATGGTGCCCAAGCGCCTCAACGTGAACAGCGTCAACCAGCTCGACGGCGCGTCGATCTGTCTCGCCCAAGGAACGACATCCGAGCTCAACATCGCCGATTACTTCCGTTCGCGGAACTTGAAATACACGATCGTCACCTTCGCCGATCTCGACGAGGCGCGCCGCGCCTACGAGGAGGGCCGCTGCGATGCGTGGTCGAACGACCTCGGCTCGCTCGCCGCGCGCGGGCTGGCGCTCAAGAATCGCGACGACCATGTCATCCTGCCCGACGCCATCTCCAAAGAGCCGATCGCGCCGATGGTCCGGCAAGGCGACGATCAATGGGCCGATGTCGCCCGCTGGACGTTCGATGCGCTTATCGCCGCCGAGGAGCTCGGCATCACGTCGCAGAACGTCGATCAGATGAAGGCGTCGGCGAGCCCCGAGGCGAAGCGCCTGCTCGGCGTCGAGGATAACCTCGGTCAGAAGAACGGTCTTTCGGCGGACTGGGCTTATAACGCCATCAAGCAGGTCGGGAACTATGCCGAGATCTTCGACCGCCACCTCGGGCCCAAGACCAGGCTCGGGATGAGCCGCGGCCGCAACGCGCTGTGGAAGGACGGCGGGCTCTTGATGGCGCCGCCGTTCCGCTGATCGTCGGCGGAGCCAAGGCGGCGCGCGCGCCGGAGCGACGCGCGACCGCCTGGAACGCCGCCCGCCTGCGCGGGATCGCGCTCCAGGCTGTGGTGGCGGCGCTGATCCTCGCGTTCTTTGCGTATCTCGCGCATAACACGGCGACCAATCTGGCGCGCCTCGGCGTCAACACCGGATTCCAGTTCCTCGATCGCCCGGCGGGCTTCGCGATCACCCAACATCTCGTCGACTACGGCGAGGCCTCGACTTACGGACGCGCCTTCCTGGTGGCGCTTCTCAACACGGCGCTGCTTTCGGCGCTCGGCATCGTACTGGCGACGATCATCGGCTTTATCGTTGGGCTGGCGCGCCTGTCGGGTAATTGGCTGGTCGCACGGCTCGCAGCGACCTATGTCGAGACGCTACGCAATGTCCCCTTGCTGCTGCAGATTTTCTTTTGGTATTTCGCAGTGTTGCGC
>DATFES010000426.1:0-27819 GCA_035250945.1 Alphaproteobacteria bacterium
TCGGTCTCGCCGAGATCGCCGACCGGCCGGCGCGCGTGCTGTCGGGCGGCGAGCAGCAACGCTTGGCGCTTTCGCGCGCCTGGGCGCTCGAGCCGGAGGTGCTGTTCCTCGACGAACCAACCGCCAATCTCGACCCGACCGCGACGCGCGCCGTCGAAGAGATCATTCAGCAGATCGCCGCCGCGGGCACCAAGATCGTCATGACGACGCACAACCTGGGCCAGGCGCGCCGCCTCGCCGACGAGATCCTATTCATCCACCGCGGACGGCTGCTCGAGAAAAGTCCGGCCGACCGCTTCTTCACTGCCCCCGCATCGCCGGAGGCCGCCGCTTTCCTGAAGGAGGAATTGCCATGGTGAATCGTCGAAACGTCTTGCTTGCCGCGCTTGTCGTCGGGTTGTTGGGAATTGCCGCGACGGCGAGCGCCGCCGATCGGTTCATCACCGTCGCCTCGACGACCTCGACCGAGCAATCGGGACTGTTCAAACACCTTCTGCCGCTCTTCCAGGCGAAAAGCGGGATCGAGGTGCGGGTAGTCGCGCTTGGCACGGGCCAAGCGCTCGACATGGGTCGGCGGGGCGATGCCGATGTCGTTTTCGTGCACGACACCGTGGCCGAAGAGAAATTCGTTGCCGACGGCTTCGGAGTCGATCGTCGCGAGGTCATGTACAACGATTTCGTGATCATCGGCCCGGCCGCCGATCCGGCGAAAGTCGCTGGCACGAAGGACGTGGCGGCAGCGCTCAAGACGATCGCCGACGCCAAGGCGCCTTTCGTCTCGCGCGGCGACAAGAGCGGCACGCACGCTGCGGAATTGCGCCTGTGGAAACTGGCCGGCGTCGACATCGCCGCCGCCAAGGGCCCGTGGTATCGCGAGACCGGCTCGGGCATGGGACCGGCGCTCAATACGGCCGCGGCGCAGAACGCCTATATCCTTGCCGACCGCGGCACCTGGCTCAGTTTCAAAAATCGTGGCGACCTCAAGATCGTCGTCGAAGGCGATCAGCGGCTATTCAACCAATACGGGGCGATGCTGGTGAACCCAGCGAAACACGGGCACGTCAAGAAGACCGACGGCATCGCCTTTGTAAATTGGGTGGTGTCGCCCGAAGGCCAAAAAGCGATCGCCGACTACAAGATCGGCGGCGAGCAGCTTTTCTTCCCCAACGCCAAGACGACGCGCAGCGGTTCGTAGCGGTCTGAACGATTAGTCGCGCGAAGGCCCCTTGAGTTCGACGGTGTTGCCGTCGGGGTCGCGAACGTAGAGCGACGGCCCTCTGCCTTCAGCGCCATAGCGCTGCACGACTTCGCCCGCGGTAATGCCGTGTGCCGCCAGTTTGTCGCGGATCGCGTCCGGATCGAGCGTCGCGACGCGCAACGCAAAGTGATCCATGTTGCGTCCCTCCTCGCCCGGCGGCGCGCCGCCCAAACGCCCCAGCTTGCCGGCGATTTCGACGAGATCGATCAGCGAGCCGCCGGCACGCAGCTGAATCAGGCCGAAATCTTCCTGCCGCCTCTCGACCTTGCAACCCAGCACGTCGCAGTAAAACGCGATCGAGCGCGCCACGTCGCGTACCCGTAAAACGACATGGTCGATGCCAAGAATTTCGACCGCAGGAGCTGTCCGCGCGTCGCGCGCCGCGTCGCCCATTCATGAACTCCATACGACGCGGCCGAGCCGGGTGATGTCGTAGCCGCCAAGCTCGACGGCACGTTCCGCGAACGCGGGACCGCGCGCGAATTCGAGCAGGCTTTGCACCGGCGCCTCGAAATAATCGCGCCGCCGCATCGCCAAATCGAAACGCTCGCTGTGCAACGGCACGAAATGCAGACGAAATTGCTGCGCCACCGCGCGCACCGCCAGGCCTGCGTCGGCCTTGCCTTCGAGGACCGCCAGTGCCAGATCGCTTTCGCTGAGCGACGGCTGCGGCAACCATCGTAGGTCGGCGGAATCGACGCCGGTCTCTGCCAGCAAATGGATAAGCAAGATCTGGCTGCCGGCCTCGTGCTGGCGCGAAATGACCCGCGCGTTGTGCGCGCGAAGGTCTGCCACGCCACCGATGCCGAGCGGGTTGCCGGGCGCCGTCAGCAACCCCTGTTCGCGGCGCGCCCATTCGATCAAAACCACGTCGCGCCCGGCCAGCGCCTCGCGCGCGACGGGCACGTTATATTCGCCGCTGTCGGGATCCAGAACGTGCATGCCGGCGACCATTGCCTCGCCGGCGGCAAGTCGTCGCAATCCGTCGAGACTGCCGCCGGTCAAGAGCGCCATTCCGCATTTTGACTCGCGGACCGCCCAGTCGAGCAGCGGATCATGGCTTCCCGCGACGACGCGCGGCGCCGGGCGAAGCGCGGCACCGGCCGGGCCGTATTCGGTATTGTGCGCCACCCAAAGGTCGATGAGCGCGCGAGGAAATAGCCACTTGCCGGTGACGCGCGAGCATGGAATCTGCTTGGCGCGAACCAAATCATAGACCTTGCGCTCCTTGATGCGCAGGTATTCCGCGACCTCGCGCGTGTTCATCATCGCGCGCGAAGACTGCTTCTCGGGCCGTGGCCTGCCGGACCGTTCGTTCATCGTGCGCTCAGTATAGCGACGTGGCGGGGGCCATGTGGAGCGTTGCTCGCGCGCCAAGATTGGCCTTGCGCCGGTGGTGGCCATTTGCCACAAACATTCCGCCTGCGACGGCAGATAATCGTGCGCCAGGCGTTGCGCCCGGGAAAGAGGCGCGCGGGAAGGCTTCGACTGATGGAAATCAACGGCAAGCGGCTCCTCGTCTGCGATTGCAACGCGACGATGCCGCTCGACGCCAAAGGCGTTGCGCGCGCATGCGGCGGCGACGCGCTTGATGTCCATACGCTGCTTTGTCGTACGCAGCTCGATGCGCTGGAAAAGGCGCTCGGCGGCGGTAGGCCGCTCCTTGTCGCCTGCACGCAGGAAGCGCCGCTGTTCGCCGAGGCGCGGGCCGAGGCGGGCGTCGATGTCGATCTCCGGTTCACCAACATTCGCGAGCGCGCCGGATGGTCGGAGGAGGCCGATCACGCGACGCCGAAGATCGCAGCACTCCTCGCCGAGGCCGCCCTCGACCTTGCGCCGACGCCGACCGTGTCGCTCAAATCGACCGGGGTCACGCTGATCTATGGCCGCGACGAGAAGGCGATCGCGGCGGCGCGGCGTCTCGCCGATCGCCTCGAATGCACCGTGCTGCTGAGCGAGCCTGGCGACATCGTGCCGCCGCGGCTTACCGAAGTGCCGATCTATCGCGGCACGATCATCGCGGCGCGCGGCTATCTCGGCGCGTTCGAAATCGAAGTCAACCGGTACGCCGCGGCGATTCCCTCCTCGCGCGGGCGGCTCGAGTTCGAGGCGGCGCGCGACAGCGCTGCGTCGCGGTGCGACCTCATTCTCGACCTCAGCGGCGGCGCGCCGCTGTTCCAGGCGCACGCCAAGCGCGACGGATATTTCCGGCCCGACCCGGGCGATCCGGCGGCGATCGAGCGCGCGCTGTTCGACATTGTCGACATGGTCGGCGAGTACGAAAAGCCGCGTTACGTCAAATATGACGCAACGATCTGCGTCCACAGCCGCAGCCGCAAGACCGGCTGTACGCGTTGTCTTGACGTTTGCCCGACCGGAGCAATCGTCTCCGCCGGCGACCATGTCGCGATCGATCCCTATATCTGCGCCGGTTGCGGTTCGTGCGCCAGCGTCTGTCCCACCGGTGCAGCGACATACGATCTGCCTCCGCAAACTTCGCTCTACGATCGTTTGCGGACGTTGCTTGGAGCCTATTCGCGCGCCGGCGGGATGCGCGCCATGTTGCTGGTTCATGACGGTCGCCACGGCGAGGAGCTGATCTCGATGATCGCGCACCACGGCCGCGGCCTGCCGGCGCGCGTCGTGCCGTTCGCGGTCAACGAGGTGACGCAACTCGGCTTCGATTTCTTCATGGTGGCGCTCGCCTACGGCGCGGCGCAGCTTCGGCTGCTCGTGGATCCCCGGAAACGCAGCGAAATAACCGGCCTTGCGGCGCAGATCGGCCTCGCCGAGGCGGCGTTGTCCGGCTTGGGCTACGGCGAGGGGCGTGTCGCGGCGATCGACACCGCCGATCCCGAAATCGTCGAGGCCACGCTTTACGCCGCATCGAGGGACGCCGCCCCGAAACCGGGTGCGTTTCTGCCGATGGGGGGCAGGCGCGCGGTGACGCTGCTGGCGCTGCGCCATCTGCATTCGGTTGCGCCGGCGCCGGTCGACGTTTTGCCGCTTGCGCCGGGCTCGTCCTTTGGCGCGCTCGATGTCAACGTCGCCGGGTGCACGCTGTGTCTTGCCTGCGTCGGCGCTTGTCCCACCGGCGCGCTGATCGACAATCCCGACCGTCCGATGCTGCGGTTCATCGAGGACGCCTGCGTGCAATGCGGGCTATGCAAAGCGACCTGCCCGGAAAAAGTCATCCAGCTTCGGCCGCGATTCAACTTCAACGACGACGCCCGCTCGCCCGCGCTCGTCAAGGAGGAGGAGCCGGCCCAGTGCATCCGCTGCGGCAAGCCGTTTGCTGCGCGCGCGGCGATCGAGCGGGTCGTCGAGAAGCTGTCGGGCAAGCATTGGATGTATATGCAAGGGGGCGCCCTCGACCGTATACGCATGTGCGACGAGTGCCGGATGATCGTCCAAAGCGAGACCGCCATCGATCCCTTCGCCGGCCCGCCGCGGCCGCCGATCCGGACCACCGACGAGGAATTGCGGTTGCGCGATCTTGCCCGCGCCCAGGCGGCCGGCAAGCCGCCCGAGGGTAACGCATGACCGCGCCGGCGGATGCGTCGCCCGATCGCAAAGGTGGATGAAAAACGGTGCGGGAGGCGCTATGTTCGTACGGGAATAGCGCTGCCGGGGGTTCAGGCCCCGCCGCCGCTTGAAGCCACGTTCAACCGCATGACGAAAATGTATGCCGACACCAATCGCGATTCGCCTACCGCGCCACTGATCGACCCCTATCAGCGCCGCATCAGCTATTTGCGCGTATCGGTCACCGATCGTTGCGATTTCCGCTGTGTCTACTGCATGGCGGAAGACATGACGTTCCTGCCCAAAGCGGAAATACTGACGCTGGAGGAGCTCGACCGCCTTTGCTCTTCGTTCGTGCGGCTCGGCGTGCGCAAGCTGCGGCTTACCGGCGGCGAGCCGCTGGTGCGCCGCAACATCATGTGGTTGTTCAGAGCGCTGGGCCGGCACCTCGCGAGCGGCGATCTCGATGAGCTCACCGTGACGACCAACGGCAGCCAGCTCGCCCGTTACGCCGGCGAGCTCGTCGAGGCCGGCGTGCGCCGGGTCAATGTTTCGCTCGATACGCTCGATCCGGCGAAGTTCACGGCGATCACCCGCTGGGGACGGCTCGACCAAGTGCTCGGCGGTTGCGAGGCGGCGAGCGCCGTCGGCCTCAAGATCAAGATCAACGCGGTGGCGCTCAAGGGCGTCAACGAGGACGAGCTGGAGCATATGGTCGCCTGGTGCGGCGACAAGGGTTATGACCTGACGATCATCGAGGTCATGCCGATGGGCGATATCGGCCCCGATCGGCTCGACCAATATCTTCCGCTTTCGGTCGTCCGCGCGCGCTTGGCGCAGCGCTGGACGTTGGAGGAGAGCGATTATCATACCGGCGGCCCGGCGCGCTACGTTACGGTCAAGGAAACCGGCCGCAGGCTCGGCTTCATCACGCCGCTTACCCACAATTTCTGCGAATCATGCAATCGCGTCCGGCTGACATGCACCGGGACGCTCTACATGTGTCTTGGTCAGAACGACGACGCCGATCTTCGCTCGCCGCTCCGCGCCTCGCCCGACGATGCGCTGCTCGAAGCGGCGATCCGCGACGCCATCAGCCGCAAGCCCAAGGGTCACGATTTCATCATCGACCGCCGTCACCGTGGCCCGGCGGTGCCCCGTCATATGAGCGTCACGGGCGGCTGAGCCGCCGCGGCGACGGCGGGCGGACCCGATTGCTCGCCCGCCCGCCGACCGCCGCGGGTGATCGAAATCAGCCGGTCGCCTTCGCCGTCGTGTAGACGTTGGCGACGTGTCCGCTGTCGCCGCGCTTGTGCGCGGCGCCCGACGTGTCAACCTTGCCGTCGTGGATGCAGTTGCCGTTGAGCACCGCGCCCTCCTCGATCGACAGCGACTTGTAGGTGACGTCGCCGGTCACCCGCGCGCTGCGCGCGATGCGCACGGAGGTGCCGCGTACCGCGCCGTTGATCTCGCCGCAGATGATGACGGTCTCGGCGCTGGTGCCGCCCTTGACCTTGGCGCCCTCGCCGATCGTCACGGTGCGGCTTTCCACGTCGCCCTCGACCGCGCCGTCGATCTGCACATCCCCGGAGCAAATCAAATTACCAACCACCTTCAGCTCGGCGCTGATGACGGACGGGCCCTTGGTCGCGCGCGCGGGCGACTGTGCGGGCGTGTGCGACGAGGTCGCGGCGACGGACGTCGTCTCGGGCGTCGTTTTCATGTCGTAGTTTCTGTCGGTCTTGGTGAACATCGTGCTTGTCCTTCCTCTCATTCACGTTGTCTTGCGAACAATCCGCTGGGTCCCCTTTACTCGTCGTCCGTCTCCACGGAACCCGATTTGAAGAAATTGATCGGCCGCCACGGCTTCAGCCCGTCGTGCACCGCGCCGGGCTCGATTTTCAGCACGTGGTGAAACACCTTGCCGATGACTCGTGCGCAGCTGCCGAGCGTCACGTTGACCGCGACGATCCGCCCGCGCATCGATCCGTTGATCAAGACGGTCTCGGCATAGATGCGTCCCTCGACATGTCCCCCTTCGCCGATCGTCAGATTGCGGCCGCGAACGATGCCCTCGACCAAACCGTCGATACGGATCGACCCGCTGCCGACCACATCGCCAATGATCCTGAGGTCGGAGGTAATGACTGTGTTCATTCGATGCTGATCGACCTACCCCCAATTTTCGCCCGTCCCCTGTTGGCGCGGTCGCGCTTGCGGTGCGTTCTCAATCCCGCCGCGCCGGCGCTGATCATACAAGCAAGCGCGGCCCGACGGAAGCGATCGTCTGCGGCGGCATTTCAACGAGTCTCTAAGAGTTTAGACAGTCAATATCACGCTCAACATGAAGTAGTTGGCAAGCGGTGTCCGAGCCACAAAATGTGGTAAGTAGGCCTCACTCTGCATTTTCCCGCTGGCGGCGAGCACGTCGCCAATGGCGCGAAAGGCTGCTGCCTCGCGCCCCCCTCGGCTATACTCGCGGCCCTGTTTCAAGACGTTGCACGCTTACTTCCCATGTCCAAACCGAAGATCGCCATCGTCGCCGCGGAAACCGAGGCGGCTCAAGTCGCTTTGCGCAGGCTCGAACGACGCTATGGCGCGGCAAGCCCCAAGCGCGCCGATGTCGTGGTCGCGCTGGGCGGCGACGGATTCATGCTGCAAACGATGCACCGCTTTCTCGAGCACGGCGTGCCGATTTACGGCATGCACCGCGGCAGCGTCGGCTTCCTGCTCAACGATTACGCGGAGCGCGGGCTGTACCAGCGCATCGCCCGCGCCGAGCACGTGACCCTCCACCCGCTCGCCATGACAGCCACGACGGTCAAAGGCAGAAAGTTCGCCGCGCTGGCAATCAACGAAGTCTCCTTGCTTCGCCAGAAGCGCCAAGCCGCCAAGCTGCGAATACTGGTCGACGGCGTCGAGCGCCTGCCGGAATTGATCTGCGACGGCATCTTGGTGGCCACGCCCGCCGGCAGCACCGCCTATAATCTGTCCGCGCATGGTCCGATCATCCCCCTGGCCGCCGGACTATTGGCGTTGACGCCGATCAGCGCCTTTCGTCCGCGGCGCTGGCGCGGCGCGCTTCTGCCCCGCAACGCAGCGACGACGATCGAAATCCTCGAATCGGACAAGCGGCCGGTGAGCGCCACCGCCGATCACACCGAGGTGCGCGACGTGGCGTCGGTTCAGATCCGCGAGGAACCTGACGTATCGATCACCATTCTGTTCGACCCCGAGCACAATCTCGAGGAACGCGTACTCAAGGAGCAGTTCGCCCCATAAGGCCTGTCCTTTGGAACGCGGCGAGCGCCGGCCTCACCCGCCACTCAACGCCTGGACGATCTGCACGCCGTCGCTAGTGGCCAGCACGCGCGTCAAATCCATCACCTGTTCGCCATTCACGAAGACGCGGACATGCGGTCGGATCTGGCCCTGTTCGTCGATGACGCGGAATCGCAATCCGCGGTACTGACGGTCGAGATCGGCGAATAATTCGCCAAGCGTCGCGCCCGTCGCGTCGACCTCGCGTCGTTTGGTATAGGAGTACAGCGGGCTGGGAATGAGCACCTTCATCGATTCATCCTCGACGCGATGCCGCCGATCGGGGCGGAGACGGCGGTCTCACCCGATCTCCGCGGTCTCGACGGCATAGATTTCCGGAAGATGCCGCGCGATGCAGGTCCATCGCCTGCCCTCCTCGCGGCTCATCCATAGGTCGCCGCTGGTCGTTCCGAAGTAGAGGCCGACCGGAGATTGCGCGTCGGCCGTCATCGCCTGGCGCTTCACGGTCCACCATGCTTGCCGCTCGGGAAGGCCGGAATCGAGACGCTGCCAGGTCCTCCCTCCGTTCCGCGTGACGTAGACGCTTGGAACGCCATCCGGGCTCGTGCGCGGCCAAACCGTCGTGCCATCCATCGGAAAGACCCACACCGTATCGGCATCGCGCGGGTGCACGACCATCGGAAAGCCGATGTCGCCCACGCGCTTCGGCATTCCCTTGCCGATGCGCAGCCAATTTTTCGACGGCCGATCCAGCCGGTAAATGCCGCAGTGGTTCTGCTGGTACAGCCGGTCCGGATTGCTCGGACACATCCGGACGCAGTGGGGATCATGAAAAGCGATATTGGACCGCTCGAAGCCTTCGACCACTTCGAGGCCGTCGACGATCGGCGCGAATGTCCGGCCGCCGTCGATCGTCTCGTGCACGCCGCCGCCCGACATGGCGAAATACAGGTGATCGCGGTCGCGCGGGTCGACGATGATCGAGTGAAGCTTGGGCCCGTCGGGCGTTCCGTCCTGAACGGTGCCCATCCATGTTCGATATTGCGGATCGTCGTTGATGCTGGAAAACGGCTCCCAGGTGATCCCGCCGTCCTCGGAGCGAAAGAGCCCCTGCGGCGAGGTGCCCGCAAGCCACACGTTCGGTTCATCGGGATGGCCGGGCGCCAGCCAGAACGTGTGATCGACGCTGCGACCCTTCTCGCCTTCGGGTGCCTTCCGGAACGCGGGCGGCTGCGCCGCTTCCTTCCAAGTGCGGCCGAGATCGGTGGAGCGGAAGACGGTCGGTCCGAGATGACCGGTCTTCGCCGCTGCGAGCAGCGTGCGCCGATCGCGCGGGTCCAGAACCACATGATTGACGATGTGGCCGAGGAAGTGCGGCCCGTCGGCGCGCCAGGTTCGTCGCGTCGCATCGCCGTGAAACAGCCATGCGCCTTTGCGCGTGGCGACGAGCGCCAATACCCGGCGTGCCCGCGGCGCGCGACGGGCGCGCTTGGTCCGCGGTACCGGTTTCTTCTTGGAACGGGCCATGAGACAGTTCTCCCCCGCGATAGACGTTGGCGCGACACAGCGCCGACGGTTTCTCCTCTAAATCGGCAGCGTCGCGATGCCAAGTGAGATTCGTCGGACATTGCGCCGTGACGCCCCTGCGTCGAGCCGGGGCGCGCCGGCTCCCAGCCGGCGCCAAACGGCCTCGTGGCGTTTAGTCCGGCAACACGACCGTGAAATAAGGCGCAGTCGGCTTCTCGGTATCGCCGATCATCTTCGGCGCTTGGTGGCGAACCGGTTTCAGGCTCTTGAGATATGAGGCAAGCGCGCGGGCGTCCGCATCGGTCAACCTGCCGTAACTGTGGTAAGGCATGACCGGCGCCAGCACGCGCCCATCGGGCCGCTCGCCGGTGCGTACCGCCTTTATAATGTCGGCCTCGCTCCACTTGCCCAAGCCGGTTTCGGCGTCGGAGGTGAGATTGGGCGGATAAAAGATGCCGAGCCCGGGAATCTTAAACCCAACCTCGGAGCCGGCAAGATGCCGAGTTGGATCAGGCTTGCCGACGAGCGCTCCCGTGGTGTGGCACCCGGCGCAGTCCATGATCGCCGCCAGATACTCGCCGCGTTTGACTCGCTCTTGAGAAAGCGCAGGCATCGTCCAGGCGTAAACCGCCGCCAGTATGCCGAGCGCTGCGCCATGGACCTTGTTCGTGGGCATGTGCATTGTATCTAACCCCCGCTTGTTTCCGCGATGACTGGATAAATTCTGCGATCACTCAGGTCGCTCGAAGCGCCGTACTTTGTGCCGCCGCGGCGCGTCCGCCCGCCTGTCCGCTTGCGTTCATTTTCCCAGATCCGCCGCGAGTTGGGCGAGCGCGGCGTCCCAGCTTCCCGATGCCGCTTGCCGGTACAGTCGAGACCGCGGATACCATGGCGAGATCGATCCCTCGGCCATCAATCGCCATTCCGGCGGGTGCGGCACCAGCACGCGCGTCGCGCGGCCGCACGCCGTACGCAGGTGAACGTTGGTGTTGCTGACGGCGACGTATTCGTCGATGAGCGACACCAGCGCCAGCATGTCTTCGAGATCGTCGTTGACGTCGCTGAAATTGGCGACCGGCCGGCCGAATGCGGTGATGAAGGCTGCCGTTTCGTCGGCCGTCGGATTGCGTTGCAGCGAGATCGCAGATCCCGCCTTGCCGGCGAGGGCGCGCGCCAAAATCGACGCCGGGATCTCCTTGGTGAAACGTCCGCCGACGACCACGCCCGCGCGCCAGGTGACGCCGAGATAAGGAGCGGGCCCGGCCGCCGCGAGGCGCGCGCGCATCGCCTCGACCCGGCGCGGCTCGGCCGGGATGGCGAGCGGGGGAGGACAATCGCTCACCACGGAATGGGTCAGCGCCACCGGAAGGTCGGCGATCAGGAGATCGATGTCGGCGCGGCCGGCCTCTTGCGGCGTGGTCACGACGCGCTCCGCGATCCCTGTCCGCCCGATCATGCCGACAAGCCGATGATCGACCTCGACGACAAGATGGGCGCCGCGCCTTGCCAGCTCCGGAGCAAACGCCAGGAAGAAGATTTCGTCGCCGACGCCCTGTTCGCGGCGCAGCAGGATCGTCTTTCCGGATAGATCGGCCGGCAGAGGACCCTCGGGACGCAATGGCGGCGGCCGACTCAGGTCGCGCGCCTGGTGATCGCGCCAGCCGCCGGCGAAGTCGCCAAGCGTCAGCCGCGCCAGACCGCGATTCTTGCGCGCGTCACGAAGCTCGGGCTTAAGCTCGATGGCACGGCTATAGGCGGCAACCGCATCGGCGAACAGGCCCTGTTCCTTGAGACAATTTCCGGTATTGAGCCACGCCTCGGCGAAGCCCGGCGCAAGTCGCAGCACGCGGACCAGATACTTGAGTCCCTCGTCGGCCTGGCCGCGGCGCTCGAGCAGCGCGCCCAGATTGTTGAGCGCCTGCACGTGATCGGACTTGCGGGCGAGCGCCGCGCGATACTCCGCCTCCGCGGCCGCGAAATCGCCCTTACCTTCGAGCACCACCGCCAGATTGTAGTGAGCTTCCGCGTGCTCGGGCGCGAGCGTCACCGCGCGCGTCAACGCCGACTGCGCCTCGTCGAGACGGCCGGCGCGTTGCAACGCGGCGCCGAGGTTGACGAAGCCGAGCGCCGACTGAGGATCGAGAATCGTCGCGCGCTGGAACGCGGCAAGGGCCTCGCCGGTGTCGCCGGTCATCTGCAGCGCATAGCCAAGGCCGAACTCGGCGGCCGGATTGCGCGACGCGATCTTGAGCGAGCGGCGGTACGCCTCGATCGCCTCGGCGAATTGCTCGTTCGCCGACAAGGCCTCGGCGTGCGTGAACTGGAATTGTGCATTGCGCGGCTCGAGCTGTACGGCGAGGGCGGCGCGATGAAGCGCCCGCGGAAACTCGCCCTTCTTCAACGCGACGACGGCTGCGAGCCCGAGCGCGCCGGCGTGCATCGGGCGAAGGCTCAGCGCCTTTTCGCAGGCGCGCTCCGCCTGATCCAGCTCGCCACGCTGCAAATGCTCCACCGCCGCGCGTAAGGGATCGCCGCTCAACGCCCGTCTCCCTGACCGGCCCGCCGCATCAGGCGGAAAGCGACCGGCGCGAGAATCACCACCATGACAATTCGCGCGATATGGTGGCTGGCGACAAACGCGGCGTCGACATCGAGCGCCAGCGCGACCAAGCTCATTTCGGCGAGTCCGCCCGGCGCAAAGGCGAGGATCAGGGCCGGCAACGGGTAGCCGGTTATGTGCGACAGCGCCGACGCGAAAAGTATCGTCATCGCCAACATCGCGATCGCCGCGACGATCGAATGGCGCACCGCATGGCCGATCATGGCAAGCGAGACGCCGACGAAACGGCAGCCCAGCGTGGCGCCAATGACGACCTGCGCCGCCGAGACGATGGCGTACGGCGGCTTCGAATCGGTCACGCCCGCCAGATGCACCGCAGCGCTCAATATCATCGGTCCGACCAGGTATGCCGCCGGAACGCGCAGCCGCTCGAAACCGAGCGCGCCGACAACGGCACAAAGGGTGAGCGCCACCACGTCGATCGGCGCCACATCGAGCAAGCCGACGCGCGCGGCCTGCGCCGCCGGCGCGATATCGTGTGTCAGGCGATACCAGATCGGGATCGTGAATACCACTAACATGACCCGCGACGCGTGGGTGAGCGAGATCACGCGCTCGTCGCCGCCGAGCAGGCCGCCGACCACCACCATCTCGTTAAGGCCGCCGGGTGTCGAGCTGAAATACGCCGTGACGGGATCGTATTTGGCGACGCGGCGAAAATAGAGCAATCCGAGCCCGCCGGCGAGGATGGACCATATGGCGAGCGCCGAAACCGTAATGACCCATTCCCCCATCCGCGCGATGACCTCGGGGGTGAATGCGCTGCCCAGCATGACGCCAAGCACGGTGATCATCACCGCCCTGGGTTGCCGCGGCATCCTGAGCTTGAGGCCGCCGACGGCGCCGATGGTGACAAACGCCATCGCCCCCAACATCCACGGCAGCGGCAACGTCAGCCGCTCAAAGACGAACCCGCCCAACCCACCGATCGCCAGCGCCAGCAGTATCGGCGGCAGCCAGCGCCAGATGCTGGGAGGCGGCATCTTCGCCGGGGCGCTATCGTCGCGCGCCATGGCTAGGGTCCGGATCCGGCGAAGACTTGAGCTACTGCACGAAGCGGCCGAGGCGCACGGCGGTCTGACCGCGCGACAATCGGCGCGAAGGCATGATCAGCACGCATTCGTCGTACGGCGTGCGCACCGGCGCGCCGCCGTCGCGCCCGATCACGGTGCCAGCCTTGGCGATCACCTCCAGACCGCGATACTCGCTGGCGAAATCGAATTCGTCGGAGCGGATGGTAATCGCCTCGGTCACCTCGATCAGCCGCTGCGCGTCGGGCTTCGGCAACCGCGCATACCGGCGCGCGGACGCCTCGTCGATCGCGCCGGTGCGCGCCAGGAAGCGGACCATCGTATCGATGGCCACGTCGGCGCTCGAGCGTTCCCAATGCTGGCCGCATTCGACGAGCAACGCGTTCTTGGCGCTCGCCGGCTCGCCGAAGTCGCCATAATCGCGCATGCGCCGACCCGCCACATGACCCTCGTCGGAAACGATCGTCTTGGGCGCGCCGACTTCGCGCGCGAAGCGCCTCCCCTTGGCGAGCGGCCCGCACATCATGAGCGGCTCGGTCGCCTGCTGCATCGAGTGAATATCGAGCAGGAAATCGGCTTGGTCGATGATCGGCCGCAGCTCGCGGGCGCGGCGAATCTCGGCGCTCGATCGCGCCCCGTCAAGTACCTCGGGCGACCAGACGCGGTTAAAGTCCTCGTCGACGAAACGCGACGCCGTCGGTCGGGCCGGATCGAAACTGTTAAACGCGGCGACATTGCAAAACGCCAGGGTCAATTTCCCCTGCAGCGGTCGTATGTTCTCCCTGAACGCCCAATCGAGGGCGATCGCCCCGCAAAGCTCATTACCATGGACGACTGCGGTGACCACGACATGCGGTCCGGATCTGCCGCCATCCAATGTCGTCACGTATTCGACGCCGGTATTGCCGGCCCGATACCCGGCGATGTCGGGCGCCGTTAGTTGCACGGGATGATCGTCGTCGGCCACCGGGCTCCCCTCCTCGTTCGCGTGCCTTATCGCCTAGACGGCGGCGACGGGCAAGCCCAGCCCGGCAAGCATGCTACGCAACTCCCCAGGCGACCGGAACTGGATCGCCGACAGTCCGGCGGCGGCGGCGCCCGCGACGTTCTTGGGCGAATCGTCGATGAACACGCTCGCCGCCGCGTCGATGCCGGTCTTGGCGAGCAGGTGATCGAAGATCCGCCGATCCGGCTTGATGAGGCCGATCCGGCCGGATACGACAATATCGCGAAAGCTGCCGAGAAACGGGAAGCGGCGCAATGCGTGCGGAAAAGTCTCGGCCGACCAATTGGTGAGCGCATAGAGCGGCACTCCCGCCGCCGCCAGGTCCTCAAGCACGGCGACGGTCCCGACGATGGCGCCGCCGAGCATACGATCGAACCCGGCGTAGTACGCGCGGATCAATCTCTCCTGCTCCGGAAACCGGCCGACCAACTCCGCTTCCGCCTCGGCGATCGTGCGGGCGGCGTCCTGGCGCTCGTTCCATGCCGGCGAGCAGACCCCGGCGAGAAACGCCTCCATCGCCGCCTCGTCGCCGACAAACAGATCGCGAAAGAGGTATCGCGGATTCCAGTCGATCAGCACCCCGCCGAGATCGAAGATGACGTTGCGCGGTGCCCGGTTTGCTCGACCGCTCATGCGCGCGACGCCGCCCGAAGTACGAGCCGGCGGATAAATTCCTCGCACAGCGCGATCTGCTCCAATGCCACGAACTCGTCGGGCTTGTGCGCCTGGTCGATGCTGCCCGGTCCGCAAACGATCGTCGGGATTCCCGATCCCTGATAGAGCCCCGCCTCGGTTCCGAAGGCCACCTTTCCGGTCGAGTTGCCGCCCGAGGCGGATTTGACGATCTGGGTGATCTCAGCGTTCTCGTCGGTCGACAGCCCGGGGAAACGCGACAATTCGCGCCAGGTTACGCCGCTCGCCGGCGCCACTCGCCGCATCTCCGGCGTCAGCGTGGTGTCGACGAAGTCACGAAGCCGCCCAAAGATCGAATGCGGATCGTCGGCCGGAAGATGACGAATCTCGAAATCGAACCAACAATCCTTGGGCACGATGTTGAGCGCCGTTCCGCCGCGGATCACGCCCGTGTGGACGGTCGTATAGGGAACGTCGAACTCCCGGTCATAGGGTCCCGCGTCGCGAAATCGCCGGCCGATCCGATTGAGCTCGGCGATGATATCGGCGGCGTATTGGATCGCGTTCACGCCCCGCGGGGCGAGCGCGGAATGGCACTCGAAACCGTGCACCTCGCAACGCAGGCTGAGCTTGCCCTTGTGGGCGCGGATCGGCCGCATCTCCGTCGGTTCGCCGACCACACAGCCGATCGGGCGAATTCCGCGCCGCACCAACTCCGACAGCATCCCGCGTACGCCGAGGCAGCCGACCTCCTCATCGTAAGAGAACGCGAGATGGACCGGCGTGCGGGGCTTGCGCTCGAGAAGCTCGGGAGAAAGGGCGAGCGCGACGGCGATGAAGCTTTTCATGTCGCATGTGCCGCGTCCATAAAGCCTTCCATTGCGCTCCACGACAGCGAACGGATCGCTCGACCAATCTTGTCCATCCACCGGCACGACGTCGGTGTGGCCCGACAAGATAATCCCGCCGTCCCCGGACGGACCGAGCGTCGCAAACAGGTTCGCCTTTGTGCCGCTTTCGTCGAAGAACAGCTCCGATGCGACGCCCAGGTCGGCGAGATAGTCGCGCACGAACTCGATCAGCGCCAGATTCGAATCGCGGCTGGTCGTGTCGAAGGCAATCAGCCGCCTGATCATGTCAAGAGATGCGGCGCTCGGTCGTCGCATGACGTTCGGTCGCTATGGCGTGGTGATGATGGGGCCCGTACTATGGCCGAGAAAGACGGCTTTCGCCAGTTCACCCGCGCATGGCCGAGGAGAGAAAATCGCATGAATTCGAGCGCGGGCGCCCGCGTCGCCATCCTTGGCTTGCATCTCGAAAGCAACGGTTTTGCGCCGGTGACGAGGGAACGGGATTTTCGCTCGCTGTGTTTTCTCGAGGGCGAGGCAATCCTTCGCGAGGCGCGCGCCGCAGCGCCGGCGATGCCGGCAGAAATCGTCGGCTTCCTTGCCGCGATGGACGACGGGCCGCCATGGTCGCCGGCGCCGATTCTGGTTGCTGCCGCCGAGCCCGGCGGACCGGTCGACCACGATTTCCTCCTTCGCGTTCTTGCCGAGATCGCCCGCCGCCTCGTCGAGGCGGGCCGGCTCGATGGCGTCTACATCACCAATCATGGCGGAATGACTTCGACCGGGACGCCTGATCCGGATGGAATGCTCTACGCCAAGGTTCGCGAAATCGTCGGGCCGGACGTGCCGGTGATTGCTACGGTCGATTTGCACGCCAACATCTCGGAGACCATGGCGGCGAGCGTCGACATGATCGTCGCCTATCGCACGAATCCCCATGTCGACCAGGAGGAGCGCGGCGCCGAAGCGGCGCGGCATCTTCGCGCGTTGATTTCGGGAACCAAGGCGTACACGGCGTTCATCCGCCTGCCGTTGACGCCAGCCAGCGTGACGCTGCTTACGGCAGCCGGGCCGTACGCCGACATCATTCGGGAAGGCCAGCGTCGCATGAGCGCCGCAATTATGAACGTGTCGATCGTCGGCGGATTCGTGTTCTCCGACACGCCGAAGAACGGGATCGCCGTGCTCGTCGCCGCGCGCGACGATGCGGCGGCGCGGCGTCTGGCGTTGGAGCTCGCCCGCACGATCTGGAACGACCGTCATCGCTACGTGAAGACGCTGACGCCGCTCGACGAGGCTGTCGCGATGGCGCTTGCGGCAAGCCGCGATCCCGATCGGCCGGCGCTCATTCTTTCCGACGCCGGCGACAACCCCGGCGGCGGCGGCCGCGGCAACACGACGTGGCTGTTGTCGGCGCTGCACGGCGCCGGCGCCCGCGACGTTCTGCTTGGCATATTCATCGATCCTGCACTCGCCGCCGAGGCGCACCAACTTGGCGCGGGCGCCACATTCGAGGCGGTGTTCAATCGTCCTGGCGACAGCAAGTTCGCAAAGCGTTTTTCGGCGCGTGCGCGCGTGGCCGCGCTCTCCGACGGCAAGTGCGTCGGCCGGCGCGGCATTTGGGCGGGGCGGGGCCTCGACCTAGGACCAAGCGCAGCGCTAGAACTCGACGGCGTCACCGTTGTCGTCGGCACGCGGCGCAAGCAATGCGCCGATCCGGTCCTGTTCGAGCTGTTCGGGCTCGACATATCCCGGGCGCGGACGGTGGTCGTCAAGTCGCGCGGCCACTTCCGCGCCGGCTTCGACGAGTTCTTCGGACCGCAACAAGTCATCGAGGTGGACACCGCCGGACTGACCTCGCCAGTACTGACGCGCTTTTGCTTCAAGAGGTTGCCGCGCCCGGTTTTTCCGCTCGATCCCGACGCGGTGTGGCGCGAGCCCGAGTGGGCGATAACGGCGGCCTGAGTCGGACGGAAAGCATGCCTGCCGCCGGTATGCCGGATGTGCCCTGTGTTTCTTGCAATGCTTTGGGATTCCTGCAATCTTGAATGCGGTCGGCGCGTTTCTCGGCGCGTCGCAAGCCCTTTTTCACCACGGCCGCCAGCGGGATCGCCAAGAATCCCGGCGGCGAGCGACAGGGAGAGTCGACGAATGGTGCGAAGCTTATCTCGGTTTGCGCTGGGCGTCGTCGCGGCGGCGGCGTTAGCGGCGGGTGCTGCGGCGCAGGATTTGACGATCGGCCTGGGAGCGAACGTCACTTCGATCGACCCGCACTTCCACAATCTGTCGCCGAACAGCAATATCGCGGCGCACATCTTCGATCGCCTGGTCCACCAGGACGAGCAGCAGCGGCTGCAGCCGGGCCTGGCCACCGAATGGAAGGCGGTGGACGACACGACATGGGAGTTCAAGCTGCGGCGCGGCGTCAAGTTCCACGACGGCAGCGACTTCACCGCCGCCGACGTACTATCGACGCTGAAACGCGTGCCATGGGTGCCGAACAGCCCGTCGTCGTTCCGCATCTATACCCAGGCGATCAAGTCCTCCGAGACGCCGGATCCCTACACCATCCGCTTCAAGACCGAGAAACCGTATCCGCTGCTGCCGGTGGACCTGTCGACGATCAACATCGTCTCAGATAAGCACGAGCAGTCGCCGACCGGCGATTTTAACGGCGGCTCGGCGGCGGTCGGCACCGGTCCGTTCAAATTTGTCGAATACGTGCCGGGCGACCGCATCGTCGTCGCGCGCAATGACAATTACTGGGGCCCCAAGCCGCATTGGCAGAAGGTGACGCTCAAGCTGATCACCAACAACGCCGCGCGCGTCGCGGCATTGCTTGCCGGCGACGTGCAGATCATCGAAGCGGTGCCGAGCGTCGATTACGCCAAGCTCAAGACCAACGGCAACGTCGCGATTTGGCAGGTGACCAGCAACCGGGTCATCTATCTCCACGTCGACAGCTTCCGCGACCAAACGCCCATGGCGACCGACAAGCAGGGCGCGTTGCTGCCAAAGAATCCGCTCAAGGACGCGCGGGTCCGCAAGGCGCTGTCCAAGGCGATCAATCGCCCGGCGATCGTCGATCGTGTGATGGAGGAGCTCGCGATCCCGGCCGGCGGCTTGCTTCCCGAGGGCTTCTTCGGCGCCAGCGGCAAGCTGAAGCCCGAACGCTTTGACCCCGAGGGCGCGCGCAAGCTGCTGACCGAGGCCGGATATCCCAACGGCTTCGGCCTCACCATCCACGGGCCGAACGATCGCTATCCGAACGATGAAAAGATCTTGCAGGCGATCGGTCCGATGTATTCGCGCATCGGCATCGACACCAAGGTGGTCACGCTGCCCTGGGCTACGTTCGCCGCGCAGGGCAGCAACCCGACTTACGCGTTCAGCGTCATGCTGGTCGGCTGGGGTTCGGGCACCGGCGAAATCTCCTCGCCGCTGCGCTCGCTGATCGCCACCGTTGGACCGGGACGAGGCGCATCGAATCGCGGCCGTTATTCGAATGCGAAGGTCGATCAACTCCTCGAGCAGGCGCTGGCGACCGTCGACGACGGCAAGCGCGAAAAGCTGCTGCAGGAAGCGACCGAATTGGCGATCAACGACACGGCGCTGATCCCGTTGCATTACCAGATCAACGTCTGGGCGACCCGCAAGGGGCTGCAATACGTTCCGCGGGCCGACGAATACACGCTGGCGCAGTTCGTGACGCCGGCGAAGTGAGGGAAATGGAAGCGCGGGCGCCCGAGTTGGGCCCCGCGCTTCGTGCTCCCGCCCCATAGGGGCCGCGACCATGAGCGTCTTTATCATCCGGCGGCTGATGCAGAGCGCCTTGGTGCTCGTCGTGATGTCGCTGCTGGTGTTCGTCGGCATCTACGCGATCGGCAACCCGGTCGAGATCTTTATCGCCGGCGACGCCGATCAGGCCGAACGCGAGCGCGTCATAGCCGCGCTCGGTCTCGATCGTCCGATGTGGGAGCAATACTGGCTGTTCCTGCGCAACGCGGCGCTCGGCGATCTCGGCAAGTCGTTCATATTCAATCAGCCGGCACTGTGGCTGATCGTCGACCGGATGCCTGCCACGCTCGAGCTGGCCATTGCGGCGATGCTCATCGCCGTCTTGCTCGGCATTCCGCTCGGCATGTACGCCGGTTACCGGCCCGATTCGTTCGCCGGCCGCTCGATCATGGCGGGATCGATCCTGGGCTTCAGCCTGCCGACGTTCTGGGTCGGACTGATGCTGATCATGATCTTCGCCGTGTGGCTTGGCTGGTTGCCTTCAACCGGCCGCGGCGAACTCGAAAGCGTGCTCGGGATAAGGACCAGCCTCGTCACCTGGGACGGACTTGCCCACGTACTGATGCCGGCGGTGAATCTGGCGCTGTTCAAACTGTCGCTCGTCATCAGGCTCGCCCGCGCCGGCATGCGCGAGAACATGCCGATGGATTACGTCAAGTTCGCGCGCGCCAAGGGGTTGCCGACGCGCCGCGTGATCTTCGTCCACGTCTTCAAGAACATCCTCATACCGATCGTCACCGTACTCGGCCTCGAGACGGGATCGGTGATCGCTTTCGCCGTGGTCACCGAGACGATCTTCGCCTGGCCGGGAATGGGCAAGCTGATCATCGATTCGATCAACAATCTCGACCGGCCGGTGATCGTCGCCTATTTGCTGATCACGGTGTCCATGTTCGTCATCATCAACCTTGCGGTGGACATTCTCTATTCGATCCTCGATCCGCGCGTGCGGCTCGCGGACATGAAGGGCTGAGCGAGCGATGGCCGCCGTCGCGACGCGCCCTGACGAAGTGGCCGCCGGCGCTGCTGCGCGCGTCGAGTCGCCCGTTCGGCGATTCGTTTCCGATTTCTGCGAAAGTCGGCTTGCGGTAGCCGGGCTGGTCGGATTCATATCGATCGCGTTCATCGCAATCGCGGCGCCGCTGATCTCGCCGCAAAATCCCTACGACCTCAACCAACTCGACATTCTCGATGGGCGGCTTCCGCCAGGAGCCGAGGCCGCAGCCGGGTTCACTTACTGGCTGGGCTCCGACGATCAAGGCCGCGACATGCTGTCGGGCATCTTCTATGGGCTGCGGATCTCGCTTGGCGTCGGGGTCGCAAGCGCCGTCATCGCGCTGATGTTTGGAGCGGCGATGGGGCTTGTCTCGGCGTATTTCGGCGGCAAGGTCGACACGCTGATCATGCGCGTCGTCGACATCCAGTTGAGCTTTCCGGCGATCCTCGTGGCGCTGATACTGCTCGCCGTTCTCGGACAGGGAACCGGCAAGATCATCATCGCTCTGGTCGCCGTCCAATGGGCGTATTACGCGCGCACGGTGCGCGGCACGGCGTTGGTCGAACGGCGCAAGGAATACATCGAGGCGGCGCGCTGCCTCGCGCTGTCGAACACGCGGATCGTGTTCCGCCATCTGTTGCCCAATTGCATGCCGCCATTGATCGTCGTCGGTACCGTGCAAGTGGCGCACGCCATCGCCCTCGAGGCGACGCTGTCATTCCTCGGCATCGGCCTGCCGATCACCGAACCGTCGCTGGGACTGCTTATCGCCAACGGCTTCGAGTACCTGCTGTCCGGGAAGTACTGGATCAGCTTCTTTCCCGGCGTCGCGCTTCTGATCACCATCGTCAGCATCAATCTCGTCGGCGACCAACTCCGCGACGTGCTCAATCCCCGCCTGCAGAAGTGACGTGCCGGATCCGGGACCTACGCTTCTCGTCGACGACCTGCGCACCTGGTTCTTCACCAAGGCCGGAATCGTCAAGGCAGTCGACGGCGTTTCGTTCGCGGTCGGCGCGGGAAAGGTGCTCGGTCTCGTCGGCGAGTCCGGTTCGGGGAAGACCGTCACCGGCTTTTCGATTCTCGGCCTCGTCGACCCGCCGGGGCGCATCGCCGGCGGCCGCATCCTGTTCAAGGGCCGCGATCTGGTCGGCCTCGCGGAAGACGAGATGCGCAAGCTCCGCGGCTCGCGCATCGCGATGATCTTCCAGGACCCGATGATGACGCTCAACCCGGTGCTGCGCATCGAAACGCAAATGATCGAGGCGGTGAAGGCGCACGCACGGGTGGGCGACGACGAGGCGCGCCGACGCGCGATCGACGCCCTCGGCCAGGTCGGCATCCCCTCGCCCGAGGAGCGCCTGAAAGCCTATCCGCACCAATTCTCCGGCGGCATGCGCCAACGCGTCGCCATCGCCATCGCTTATCTCAACAAACCGGATTTGATCGTCGCCGACGAGCCGACGACGGCGCTCGACGTGACGATCCAGGGCCAGATCCTGTTCGAGGCGCAGAAGCTGTGCCGTCTGACCGGAACGGCGCTGATGTGGATCACGCACGATCTCTCGGTGGTCGCCTCGCTCGCCGACGAAGTGTGCGTCATGTACGCCGGCAAGATCGTCGAGCAGGGAGGCGTCGACGACGTGCTCGACCGGCCGGCGCATCCATACACGCACGGCCTCATCGGCTCGGTGCCGAGCCGCAACGCGCGCGGTCGCCCATTGTCGCAAATTCCCGGCATGACGCCCTCGCCGCTGAACCTACCGTCGGGATGCAGTTTTCGCGAGCGCTGCCCGCGTGCCGATCGCGACTGCCTCGAGCCGCCAGCGATGGTCGAGATCGGCCCCGGCCGCCTCGCCCGCTGCGTCCACCCGCTGACCGGGGCGGCGCCATGAACAGGAGCGCGCTGCCGGCGTCGTCGATCGACGGCACGGCGCCGATCGTCGAACTGAGGCGCGTGTCGCGGCGTTTCACCAAACGGCTCGACGCGGCGATGAAGGTGGCCAACCTGCTCGGCGCCAGCCTGCACGAGGAGACCGTGCACGCCGTCGACAAAGTCGACCTCGCGGTTCGCGCGGGCGAGGTCGTCGGCCTTGTCGGCGAGTCGGGTTGCGGCAAGTCGACACTCGGCCGCATCGTCGCCGGCATCCTCGAGCCGAGCGAAGGCGAGGTGCTTTATCGCGGCCGCGAACTGTCGAAACTCGCCGGGGCGGACGCGAAGGCGGCGGCGCTCGCGGTGCAAATGATCTTTCAAGACCCGTTTGCGTCGCTCAATCCGCGCCTTCGCGTCAAGGACATCATCGGCGAGGCGCCGCTGTTCCACGGCCTCGTCGAGCGCGCCGGGCTCGAGCGCTACGTCGACGACGTGATGCGTCGCGTCGGCCTCGACGCGGCCTATCGCCGCCGCTACCCGCACCAGTTCTCCGGCGGCCAACGGCAGCGCATCGGCATCGCCCGCGCGCTCGCGGTCAGGCCCGAGTTCATCGTCTGCGACGAGGCGGTCGCCGCGCTCGACGTCTCGATCCAGGCGCAGATCCTCAATTTGTTCATGAAGCTGCGCGAGGAGCTCAATCTCACCTATCTCTTCATCAGCCACGATCTTGGCGTGGTGCAGCATCTCTCGGACCGCGTGGTGATCATGTATCTCGGCCGCGTCGTCGAGGAAGGGCCGGCCGAATCGCTCTTTGCCAAGCCCAATCATCCCTACACCGCGGCGCTGCTCGCCGAGATTCCGCGATTGGAATCGCGGCGACGGCAGTTCGTTCCGGTCAAGGGCGAGATTCCATCGCCGCTCCACCCGCCCTCGGGCTGCCATTTCCATCCGCGCTGTCCTCACGCCATGGAGCGCTGCAAGCGCGAGTCGCCGGCGCTCAAGGAGATCGCTCCCGGCCGCCAAGCGGCGTGCCACCTCAATGACTCGGATCGATGAAATTCCCGGAGTGCTGCGGCGCCACGACCCGAGCGGCTTGCGTCTGCCGCTGGTTTTCGACAGTCCGCACAGCGGCACCGCCTATCCCGACGATTTCCGCCACGCCGCGCCGCGCGATATCCTGCGGACCGCCGAGGACACGCATGTCGCGGCCCTATTTGCAGCCGCGCCCGCGCATGGCGCGCCGCTGCTCGAGGCGCTGTTTCCGCGCAGTTATATCGACGCCAATCGCGACCTCGCCGACATCGATCCCTCGCTGTTGGCCGATCGCTGGCCCGGCGAATTGGCCCCGGGGGAGAAGAGCAGGCTCGGGCTGGGACTGATCCGCAAGCTGGCGCGGCCCGGAGTTCCGGTCTACGACCGCAAGCTTACGGCGACGGAAATCAAGGCCCGTATCGATGCCTATTACCTTCCCTATCACAGGGAGTTGCAGCGCCTCCTCGATGGTGCGCATCGGCGCCACGGGGTCGTCTTCCACGTCAATTGCCACTCGATGGCCTCCAAAGGCGGCGCGATGACGCCCGATGGCGCAGTCCGGCGGGCGGACTTCGTGCTTGGCGACCGCGACGGAACGACGTGCACGCCGGAGTTCGTTGCGATCGTCGCCGAGGCGTTAGGCGCCGCCGGATACGACGTGCGCATCAACGATCCCTACAAGGGAGCCGAGTTGGTCCGCCGCTACGCCGATCCCGCCAAGGGCCGGCACAGCCTGCAGATCGAGATCAACCGGCGGCTTTACATGGACGAGAAGACGCGCGCGCGCAATGCGAACTTCGCGCCGCTTGAGGGTGACTTGACGCGCCTCGTCGCACGCATCGCCGATTACTGCCGCGGCCAATGCGGCTGATCCCCGGCGCGATTCTACGATGGGTGCGCTTCGACCTCGAGCGCGCTCGCCCGGGCGCGGCGTCCGATGGCATCGGCCGCCGGGTCACGGCATAAAACGATGATCGGCCGGCCGATCACGCCCGCCTTCTTCATGGTCCGCTTGAGCGCATCGGACGCGGCGAATTTCTTGAACCGCCGCGGATCGTCGAATTCGAGGATGACGACCACGTCGTTGGGCGAATCGACCATTCGCAAGACCCGCCCATCGCCCAATCTTGCGGTGCGGCGCGCCTCGTGCGCGTCGTAGATCCGCTTCCAGGCGGCGAAATTGCGCACCTTATGTCTGATGATCGCGACATACATGGGCGGCTCCCCTCGCGCAGCTTCCTCCCTGTCGCCGATCGGTCTCCGCGTGCGTGCGTCAGTCCGCCGCAGGCGCCGATCCGAGCTTGCCAGCCGTCCAACGATCGAGTTTGTCCCGCGCGCCGTTGCTCGCCGGGTCGACCGCCCGGTCATGCCCCGGTTTCTTCGCCGTCAATTCGATGACGTAACCGTTCGGATCGCGGAAATAGATCGAGCGGATAAAGCCGTGATCCGAAACGCCGCGCGTCTCGAGTCCCGCCGACTTGCCCTTGGCGAACATGCGATCGAGCGTCGTATCGTCGACCTCGAGCGCGATGTGCAGATCGTAGTCATGCTGTTTCTTGAACTCGAACGGCATGTCCGGCGTCTCGAAGAACGCGAGAAACGAGCCGTCGCCAAGTTCGTAGAACGTGTGCAGCGCGCTCGTCTTGCGGCCGGTCATCGACTCACTGATCTCGAGCGTGTTGGCGAGGCGCAGCTCGAGAAACTCCTCATAGAAGCGCCGCGTCTCCTCGGAATCGCGGCAGCGGTAGGCGTTGTGATGCAGGCCCTTGATCATCGTCGCTCCTCCCGCGCATGTGCGGACGCTCAGATCGATTCGTGTTTCCCTCCGCTCATCGACTTGGCCAGATCGTTGAACGTGTGGTTGACCTTGTCCCAGTTGGGCAGCGCCCGCATGTTGGCCAGCCAGCGGCGGATGTTCGGATAGGCCGCGTATTCGCAGCCGATCGTATCGCCGGCGGTCAGGATCGCCGCGCCAAAATAGTCGGCGATGGTGATCTGGTCGCCCAGCAAAAACTTGTTTCGCGGGCCGATATAATGCTCGTCGAGAATCTTGAGCCAGCCCTGCGCACGCTCCTTGGCCCATGCCAGCGTCGCCGCCTGGACCTTGTCGTCCGGCCGCTTGTGATGCGGAAAGATCTGCGGGTAGATAAATCCGTAGCCCAGGTCGCGATACAGGTTGGAGTTAATCCAATCCAGTATCTCGTTGACACGCGCCCGTTTTTTGGGGTCGGTCGGATACGCCGGCGAGCCAAGCTTGTCGGCCAGATATTTGAGGATAGTCGAGCTCTCGGTCAGCCGAAAATCGCCGTCCTCGAGCACGGGCACCATGCGATTTGGATTGATCGCCGCGTACTGCTCCTTGAGGTGCTCGCCAGTGAAAAGATCGACCACTTGGAGATCGATCTTGGCGTCGCTGTCGGCGGCGAACATCAGCACCGGCCGGCTCGTCGTCGAGATCGGATGGTAGTAGAGCTTCATGAATCCTCCCTGCGGAACGCGATATTGGACGGCAAGCGCCCGAGATTCGCCGGTTGCGAACCCCGGTCTTTCATGGCGCGTGCGCGTCGAGATGGCGCACACTAGCACAGGGCCGTCGCGAACGACAATCGACGCGCCGCCGACCCGTCCCGCGCCTCACGCGTATTTGAGCGTGATGCCGCCATCGACCGGCAGCGCCACGCCGGTGACGTACTTCGCCTCGTCGCAGGCGAGGAACAGAGCAGCATATGCGACGTCCCAGGCGTCGCCCATCTTGCCGGTCGGGCATTGCGCGTCGCGTGCGTCGATCATCTTTTGCACGTCGCCGCCGCCATAGACGTCTTTCAGCGGCGCGACGATCATCGGCGTGTTCATCAATCCCGGCAAAATGCAATTGCAGCGGATCCCCTGGCGCGCGTATTGCAGCGCGATCGCCCGCGTAAAGGGAATCACCGCGCCCTTGCTGGTGGTGTAGGAGATATACGGCACGCCGGTCCACCTAATCCCCGCCACCGACGAAATGTTGACGATCGCCCCGCCTCGGCCGCCCGCTTCGAACTGTTTTACCATCTGCGGCAGGACGAATTTGCACGTCAGGAACATGGATTTCATGTTGACGCGTACCACGCGGTCCCAGCTTTCCTCGCTCGTCTCGACCGGCCCGCCGACTTCGACGATGCCGACATTGTTGTGCAGGATGTCGATCCGGCCATAGACCGAGATGCAGCGTTCGACCAATGCGCGGACCTCGTCGCTGCGCGATACGTCGGCGGCGTGCACGGTGCAGGCGCCGCCCTCGCCGTCGACGATGCGCTTCGTTTCGACGGCGGCGTCGATGCTCAGGTCGACCGCGAACACCTTGGCCCCTTCGCGCGCGAACAGCGTCGCCGCCGCCTTGCCGTTGCCCCAGCCAGGTCCGACAGATCCTGCGCCGGTCACGATCGCCACCTTGTCCTTCAGCCGTCCCGTCATGTGTGCCTCGCTCCCTTCCTCGCGCCCGTCGCCGCCGACTGCCGCGCCGCGGAATCAGTCGGCGCTTGCAAAACCCACTGCCGCAGTTCCGTCTTGAGAATCTTTCCGTAGTGATTCTTCGGAAGGTGGTTCACGAATCGATATTCCTTCGGACGCTTGAAACGGGCGATATGTTCCAGGCACAGGCGATCGAGCGCCTCGGCGTTGACCGCATCGGTGCCGCGCGGCACGACGAAGGCGACCACTTTCTCGCCCCATTCGGGATCGGGCGCGCCTACGACAGACACTTCGGCGACGCCGTCGTGGCGCTGAAGCACGTCTTCGACCTCGCGCGGGTAGATATTGCTGCCGCCGGAAATGATGAGGTCCTTCGAGCGGTCCTTAAGGGTGAGAAAGCCGCGCGCGTCGAACGTTCCCATATCCCCGGTATGCAGCCATCCGTCGCGCAGCGCCGATGCGCTCGCTTCCGGATTGCGCCAATATCCCTTCATCACCGAATCGCCGCGCACCAAAATCTCGCCGACTTCACCGGTCGGAAGCGGGCGATCATTCGCGTCGACGACCTTGACCTGCACGACGGTCTGCGGCACGCCGGCCGAAGCGAGGCGCGCGTCGTCGCAGTCCTCGAAGGCTTCCCTGATCATCGTGCGCGTCATGCCGGTGATGGTCATCGGCGATTCGCCCTGGCCATAAAGCTGCGCCAGTTTGAAACCCAGTCGGCCGATCGCCGACTTGATGTCGGCGAGGTACATCGGCGCTCCGCCGAAGACGATGGTCCGAAGGTTGGCGGTATCGGCACGGCCGGCCGACGGATGCTCCACCAGGCGCTTCACCATCGTCGGCGCCGCGAACATCGAGACATGCCGCCAACGGCGAAACAGTTCGCAGATCTCCGGGGGATCGAAATGCCCGCTTTCCGGCACCACTTGCGTGTTTGCG
>DATFES010000437.1:0-3170 GCA_035250945.1 Alphaproteobacteria bacterium
GATGCGGCTCTTCGCAAGATGCGGGAACGTCAATTCGTATTGCCGCCATTCCGATCCGAGCGTCAGCTTCCAGTCGACATTTGCCTTGATGCCATAGCCGTAGCAGATATGGACCGCGGTCTTGCACGCGAGACCGCGCGCGGCGCGTTCGAGCGCGGCGACGCCCCAATCCCGCACTTGATCCATGTAGACATTGAACGCCGGCTCGTCGAATTGGATGACATCGACGCCGGCGCCGGCGAGCGCCAACGCTTCCTCGTTCAGGGCGTCGGCGAAGGCGAACGCCAGCTTGACGCGATCGCCGTAGTATTCGTCAGCGAGCGTATCGACGATGGTCATCGGTCCGGGAAGCGTGAACTTCAGCTTGCGCCTGGTGTGCGCACGGGCGAAGCGCACATCGTCCAAATGCACCGGGCGCGGCCGCCGAATCGGCCCGACCACGGTCGGCACATCCGCCTTGTAGCGGTCGGCGCGGATGCCGATGGTCCGCCGTTTGGCGAAATCGACTCCATCGACGCCGGCCAGAAAACCGTGCACGAAATGCTGGCGCGTCTGCTCACCGTCGCTGACGATGTCGATGCCGGCGGCTTCCTGTTCGGAGAGCGCGGCGAGCACGGCGTCGCGCTTGCCCTCGACGAGATCGTCGCCCGAAAGCCGCCAGGGCGCCCACAGCGTCTTGGGTTGCGCCAGCCAACCAGGTTTCGGCAGGCTGCCGGCGAGGGTGGTTTCAAGAAGTGCCATCGTCGTTCTCCCGTGGATTTCTAATCGTTCCCCCGCGTCAACTCCGTGTCACGCTTGCGCCAGTTCGTCGGGCGGCCAATGGCGCCGCACCGCGGCGTGGATATCGTCAAGCGGGCGATCGAGCCCCATGGTGAAGACCGTCACGCCGTTTGGATTACCCGGCAATCGAGTAACGTGATCGCCCATGAATCGGAATCCGAACTTGAGGCGCCCCGCGGCCTCCGGCGCCAGCTCGATTTCAAACCGCGGCCCGCCGAACAGTCGCCGCCCGCGTTCGATCCGCCGAATCTGGCGCCACGGGATGAAATCGGACGATGCCGCGGCGAGCAGCAACCCGTCGCGTCCGATGGCGATTTGCGGCCGCCGATCGCGCATCTGCTCGACCGCCTGCCAGACGAAGAAGAGCGTCACGACGGCGAACAGTGCGGCAGGGGTCAATGCCTCGCGCGTTGCGAGCTGAATCCACAAATTCGACGCGGCCGCCGCCGCGAGCGCCACCGCCAATGCGACGTAAATCAGAGAAAAATAAAGGGACCGCCGTACCTCGAACTCGTTTGGCGGTGTGGCGCGGTTCATGTGCCCGACGGTGACGTCATCCGCACTGAGCACGATGGCGCAGCAGATGGTCCGCGAGCACGCAAGCCATCATCGCCTCGCCGATCGGTACGGCGCGGATGCCGACGCAAGGATCGTGTCGGCCCTTGGTTGATATCTCGGCGTCCAGCCCGCTCGGGGTCACCGTCCGCCGCGGCGCAAGAATGGACGAGGTCGGTTTGACGGCGAAGCGGGCGACGATGTCCTGGCCGCTCGAGATGCCGCCGAGAATGCCGCCGGCGTGGTTCGACAGAAAGACGACCTTTCCGTCCCGCATGCGCATTTCGTCGGCGTTCTCTTCGCCCGACGCCTCGGCCGCCTTGAAACCGTCGCCGATCTCGACGCCCTTCACCGCGTTGATGCCCATCAAGGCCGCCGCGAGATCGGCGTCGAGTTTGCCGTAGACCGGGCTGCCGAGCCCGGCCGGCGCGCCGCTGGCGACGATTTCGATCACCGCGCCGGTCGATGAGCCCGCCTTGCGGACGCCGTCGAGGTAGCCCTCCCAGCTTTGCGCCGCCTGACGATCGGGACAGAAAAACGGATTCTCGTCGACCGCCGACCAGTCCCAGCGCGCACGATCGATCTTATTCGGTCCGAGTTGAACGAGCGCGCCGCGGATCGTCACCCCGGACCCGAGAATCTTGCGCGCGATCGCGCTCGCGGCGACGCGCATCGCCGTCTCGCGCGCCGAGGAGCGACCGCCGCCGCGATGGTCGCGAATGCCGTACTTGACCCAATAGGTGTAATCGGCATGGCCCGGCCGGAATTTGTCCTTGATCGTCTCGTAATCTTTCGAGCGTGCGTCCTGGTTTTCGATGAGGAGCGCGATCGGCGTGCCTGTGGTCACGCCGTCGAATACGCCGCCAAGAATCGTCACCTTGTCCGATTCGCGCCGCTGGGTGGTGAAGCGTGACTGGCCCGGTTTGCGTCGATCGAGCCAGCGCTGAATATCGTCCTCGGTCAATGGAATGCGCGGCGGGCAACCGTCGATCACGCAACCTATGGCCGGGCCATGGCTCTCCCCCCAGGTGGTTACCCGAAATAGCGTGCCGAAACTGTTGCCCGCCATGACGTCCGAGACTCGATGGTCAGACGCGCGGCTTGAACGACTGCAGCATATCGGCCACTTGCGGCGCGGCGTCGACGGCGAGCATGCCGACGACATGATAGCCAGCGTCGACGTAATGGACTTCGCCGGTCACTCCGGCGGCAAGGTCGCTCAACAGATAAAGGCCGGCGCCGCCGACCTCTTCGATCCCTATGTTCCGGCGCAAAGGCGAATTGAGCTCGTTCCATTTGAGGATGTATCGGAAGTCGCCGATTCCGGACGCGGCCAGCGTCTTGATCGGTCCGGCGGAAATCGCGTTGACGCGGATTCGCTGCGCGCCAAGATCGGCGGCGAGATAGCGTACGCTCGCTTCAAGCGCCGCCTTGGCGATCCCCATGACATTGTAGTGCGGCATGACCTGCCTGGCGCCGATATAAGACAACGTCAGCAGGCTCCCGCCATTCGGCATAAGCGACATGGCGCGCCGGCACACTTCGGTGAACGAGTAGCAGGAGACATCGAGCGTCTGGAGGAAATTGGACCGCGTTGTATCGACATATTTTCCCTTGAGTTCATCCTTGTCCGAGTAGGCGATCGCGTGGACGACGAAATCGAGCGATCTCCATTCCTTGGCGAGCGTAGCGAAGAGCGCCGACATGCTCGCCTCGTCGCTGACATCGCATGGCAGGACCAATCTGCCGCCGACCTCGTTCGCCAGCGGCCGTACGCGCTTTTCCAACGCCTCGCCCTGATAGGTGAACGCGACTTCGGCGCCGTGGGCGGCGAG
>DATFES010000491.1:0-2055 GCA_035250945.1 Alphaproteobacteria bacterium
CGGTAATTCACGGCGCTTCACCGATCTCTTCAACATGCTGGGCGATCGGTACGTTGTTTTCTGCGGCCTCGACGATCTGGTTTTCGAAGCGGCGGCGCTCGGCGCGGTCGGCTGGGTGTCCGGCTTCACCGATGCGTTTCCGCGCGAATCGGTGCGACTATGGGAGCTGCTGGCGGCTGGAAGATATGCCGAAGCGCTACCGATCTACCGCTGGTTCACCCCGGTGCTTCACCTCGACGATCACCCGAAGCTGGTGCAATACATCAAGCTTGCGCAATCGATGACCGGCGTCGGCAGTGAAACGGTTCGTCCGCCGCGGTTGCCGCTGATCGGCGCCGAGCGCGAGCGCATCGCCGCCTTGATACGAAAAGCGATCGACACGCGCCCGAACCTTTAGGTGGCGCGAGGCAAAGGCGCTGTCATGGCCGCTCGAAGCGTGCTCGTCGTCGGCGCCGGAGTTATCGGCGTCAATTGCGCGGTCGCGCTGCGGCAGCGGGGCTTCGAAGTCGCGATCGCCGACGATCGCGGCCCCGGCGAGGCGACGTCGTTCGGCAACGCCGGCTGCATCGCCGTCGCCGAGATCACGCCGATTTCGATGCCAGGGCTCGTTTGGCGGACGCCGCGGATGCTGTTCGATCCGCTGGGACCGCTGTCGATCCGCTGGAGCTATTTGCCGCGCCTCGCGCCGTGGCTGTGGCGCTTCTGGCGCGCGGGAAATCGGCGCCGGGTCGAGGAGATTACCGGCGCGCTCGCCGCCTTGGTCGGCCGCGCCTGGACCGACTATGCGCCCATATTGACGGCGGCCGGACTGTCGCACATGGTCGAACATAAGGGCGCCTTGTTCGTCTACGAGACCGTAGCGGCATTCGCGCAGTCTGAAGAGGAATACGATCTGCGGCGGCGCCATGGCGTGCGACTGACCCCTGTCGATCGCCGGCAAATCGCCGCGCTCGAGCCGGCGCTGTCACCGACATTCCACTATGGCTATCTGAACGAGGATTGGCGCCATGTCCTCGATCCTCACAAGCTGGTCGTCGGGCTCGCCGAGTATTTCGTGCGGCTTGGCGGCACTTTGGCGCGCGAGCGTGTCGCCGATTTCATCGTCGAGGGCGCGCGCGTTAAAGCCGCAAGACTGGCCGGCGGCGGCGATATCGCATGCGATGAATTGGTCGTCTGCGCCGGAGCGTGGTCGAAGCCGCTCTGCCGCGCGCTGGGCGTCAACGTCCCGCTCGACACGGAGCGCGGATACAACACCACGTTGCCCGATCCCCGCGTTACGCCATCGCGCCCGATTTGCCCGGCGGAGGGCAATTTTCTCATCACGCCGATGGAGATGGGCCTGAGGATCGGCGGCGCAGTCGAGCTTGCCGGCTTGGAGGCGCCGCCGAACTATCGACGCGCCAAGGCCTTGCTCACGCTCGGCCAACGCGCGCTACCGGGACTCAATGTCGCGGGCGGCCGCGAATGGATGGGGTTTCGTCCCTCGATGCCCGACTCAATGCCGGTCATCGGCCGGTCGCCGCGCCAAACGAACGTATACCTTGCCTTCGGGCATGGCCATCTCGGCCTGACCGAGGGCGCCGTCACCGGACGCCTGATCGGCGAATTGGCCGCCGGCGAGAAGCCCAGCGTTGACCTCGCGCCGTTCCGCGTCGATCGTTTCTGAAGCTCACAGTAGGATCGCAGCATGGCTAGCCACACGTTCTTCTGCATCGACGCGCACACTTGCGGCAATCCGGTGCGGGTAGTCGCCGGCGGCGGCCCGCTGCTCGACGGGCGCACGATGAGCGAGCGCCGTCAGCACTTCGTCGCCGAATTCGACTGGATCCGCACCGGCCTGATGTACGAGCCGCGTGGTCACGAGGTGATGTCGGGATCCATACTGTATCCGCCGACGCGCGAGGATTGCGACATCGGCCTTCTGTTTATCGAAGTTTCCGGCTGCTTGCCGATGTGCGGACATGGCACGATCGGCACCGTCACCGCGATGCTGGAGCGCGGCCTGGTGCGGCCGCGTACGCCCGGACGGCTCAATCTCGACACGCCGGCGGGCCT
>DATFES010000063.1:0-7065 GCA_035250945.1 Alphaproteobacteria bacterium
GGACTGATAAATATGCCCTCATGGTGGCGCGGCGCATGCGCCGCGCCCTCATCCTGAGCCGCACGCCCATCCTCGATGTTTCGACAGGCTCAACATGAGGATGGGCGTGCGAGTCGAAGGACGAACCATGAGGGCGCGCGATATGCTTACACTAAAACGGATCACGCTCTAAGATTCATCCCTTGGCGACGCGCTTCAGGGCCCATTTGATCGATGTTCCCGTCGCCCCGTCGAAGGCGCCGTGGACGACCAATTGCTCGCTGCGGCGCGGCTCGCTGCGGCGGCCGAGATAGACGCTTTCGGCGATCTGGAGCTGTCCGCCGGCGACTTGCAGCCGCCAGGCGATTCCCGACGCCAGCTTGAGCAGCGCCGCGGCGCCGTTCTGGATCACCGACGCTTGCACGTCGGGATGAAGATGAAATCTGAGGTCGAAGGCGCCGCCGCGGCCGCCGCCGAGCAGCGTATCTTCGCCGCGCAAATCGCCGCCATCATGCGCCAAATATAAACGCCGGCGATGGATCAACCCGTGGGTCGCGACGTAGCCATCGTGGCTCATGGTCAGCCACGAATTACCGTCGGCTTCCTCGCGCACGCACTCGACCTTCACCGGTCGACGCCCGAGGCTGCCGTCGGCTTCGACTTCGGCCGAATTGGTATCGTCGAGGACCAGCGTCGAATGCGCGGCGGTGTATCGCTGCGCCCGTCGCCATCCCGGATCGCTCGAGGGATGGGCGCCGCAGTTGACGATCAATCGTTCCTTTCCCACGCTCATCTCGAATGACAACGTGCCGGCGTGCGCATAGCGGTCATACCCGCGTGGCGGCGGGGCGCCGCAGTCGACGATGACCAAGGCGCGATCGGCGGTCAGGCGCTCGAAGCCGCTGTCGGGAAGCGAGGCCGGCGGCCGCGCCTTGGCGCCGGCGCGGGTCAAGGCTAGGTCGATCGAGGCGGGTGTCTCCTCGTTCGAGTCGTTGAACAGAGCCAGCCCGCCGTCGCCGTGACGCAGGAAGCGTAGCGCCGGCGACATGCGTTCGATCGCCGTTTCGAGCGCGTTCGGCACGTTGCTTCCGGCCGTTTGCAGCATGGCTCGAATATCGATCAACGCCATCAGCGCGCGCAGATGCGCGGAAGGCGAGCGCTCGATATGCCCGCCGTCGACCAGAAGCTGCTGGGCGAGTTCGCGCTCGATGAGGCGCAACGCTTTGCGTAGGTCGCCCGCGCGCGCGACGCCGGTCGCGGCGCCGACGATCATGCCCTTCAGCGCCTCGAGACGAAAGCTCCCGGCGCGGCCGCGACCTGCGACGCGGCTGAGATGCCTGAGCTGCTGGGCGAGCGAGGCGAGCAGGCGCGGTCCCAACGGATCGCCTTCGCCGCGCGCGATGAACGGCGCATGCGCGAGCCAAGCGGAGACACGCCGCCCCAGCACTTCCGCCGCCCAGACGATCGGTCGCCAACCCTTGTCGTTATCGAGCCAATCCGAGATCAAGTGACGGGCGCGCTGGCGGGCGTCGGGCGAACCCTCGGCCGCGAGATCGTCGAGCCAGCCGAAGCCGTGCAATTCGATCAGCGCCAGCGGGCGCACGCTCGCCGCGTACCAGTCCGGCCTTTGGGCGTCGATCGCCTGGCCGGCGCAGACGAGCTTGCCGGCGAGGATCGCCCGCCCGCGCGCCACATCGCCCGGCCACGCCTCGGGCGCGAGGCGCGTCAGCCGGCGCGGCGGCCGGCCGAAAAGCGTCAGCCGATAGAGCGGGCTGCCGAACCAAAGTTCGAGAAGCCGCCATTTCGAGGCGAACGAACGGGAGCGGGCCGACGGACCAAGCATGCCCCAGGACCGGCGAATCAACCGCCGCGAAGACGGCGGATGTTCCGCGCGTACTCGGCGCGGCCGCCGCCGAACGTCGCGGTGCCCGCGACCAGGACGTCGGCGCCGGCGGCGACCGCGGAGCGCGCGGTCTCGAAATTGATGCCGCCATCGACCTCGAGATCGATCGCCCGGCCCGCGGCGTCGATACGCCGGCGCAATTCGGCGATCTTAGCCAGCTGCCCGGCGATGAATTTTTGCCCGCCGTACCCGGGATTGACGGTCATCACCAGCACCAGATCGACGTCGTCGAGCACATGGGCGATCGCCTCGACAGGCGTCGCCGGGTTGAGCGACACGCCGGCCTTCTTGCCCAGCGACTTGATGAGTTGAATCGTCCGGTGCAGATGCGGGCCGGCTTCGGGGTGAACGGTGACGATATCGGCGCCCGCGTCGACGAAATCGCCGATGAACGGGTCGACCGGCGCCACCATAAGATGGACATCGAAAGTGAGTCGCGTATGCGGCCGAAGGGCCCTGATCACCGGCGGGCCAATGGTGATGTTGGGTACGAAATGGCCGTCCATAACGTCGATATGGAGCCAATCCGCGCCGGCTTCGTCCACGGCGCGAATCTCTTCGCCCAATCGCGCGAAATCGGCCGAGAGAATCGAAGGCGCGATTCGGACCGGATTCGGCATTCGCTGTTCCTAACAGGTCGATGGTTCGTCGGCAAGTCGCGCTCGTGCGCCGGAGATGCGTCCGGAATTCGCTTTAACCCCCGGTTTTGGCGTCGTTATAATCGCGCCGCAACACAGGGGGCGACGCGACGAATGCCGGGCCACGGCCGGCCGATCGGCGACACCGAAACGACCCGCCGACGCCGAGGCGACCCGCATCGGCAGGCGGCGCGGTCAGGCGGCGGCGCGAGCGTGTCGCGCGGCGCGGGCGTTCGCCTCAACATCGCGATCGGCGCGCTGGCTTTGTTTCTCGCCGCCGCGCCGGTTTCGGGCTGGGCTCAATCGCCCCGGCCCGGCGATCTCGATCAGCCGGCGCTGCTCACCGCCGACGAGGTGACCTACGATGAGGAACTCGATATCGCCACCGCGCGTGGCAATGTCGAGATCTCGCAGGGTTTACGAGTGCTGCGCGCCGATACGGTTTCCTACAATCGCCGTACCAACGTGGTGACCGCGAGCGGCAATGTCAGTTTGCGCGAACCGTCGGGCGAGGTGTTGTTCGCCGACTATTTCGAGGTCACCGACCAGATGCGCGAGGGAGTGGCGCAGAATCTGCGAGTTCTGCTCGCCGATCAGGCTCGCCTCGCCGCGGTCAGCGGCAGTCGAAGCGAAGGCAACCTGACCGCGGCGCGCAAGGCCGTCTACAGCGCATGCGAGCTCTGTCGCGAGGACCCGACGCGCGCGCCCTTGTGGCAGATCAAGGCGGCGCGGGTGGTGCACGATCAGGCCGCTCGCACGGTCACCTACAACGACGCTTGGCTCGAGCTAGCCGGCGTTCCGGTGGTGTACACACCCTACCTGTCGCATCCCGACGGCTCCGTCGAGCGCGCGAGCGGCTTTCTTGCCCCGGGCTTCAGCCGCTCCAACGTCATCGGCACGCTTATTTCGGTGCCATATTTCGTCGTTCTCGGACCGACGAACGACGTCACGATCGAACCCATCTACGTCGAGAAGGACCGGCCGGTCATCGCCGGCGAGTATCGCCAGCGCACCCGGACCGGCGGCTTCAATGTCTCGGCTAGCGCCACCAACGCCAAGCAGCGCGACGGCAACAACAACGTCGTCGAGGGCGACGATTTTCGCGGCCACGTCAAGGGCACCGGCCGATTCGACATCGACGATGACTGGCGATGGGGCTTCGACCTCGAGCGGTCGACCGACGATACCTATCTGGAGCGTTATCGCCTGTTCCAACGCTTCCGGTTTCTCGACTCGACGACGTTGACCTCGAACGCCTTCACCGAGGGATTTCGCGGCCGCAATTACGCCGCGGCCAACACCTATCTCTTTCAAGGACTGCGCCCCGAGGACGATCCCGGCCTTTCGCCTGTGGTTTTGCCGCTGCTGCAATACAACTACGTCGGCCAGCCCGACGCGTGGGGCGGCCGTCTGTCGTTCGACACCGGCGCGCTTTCCATTTATCGCTCCGAAGGCACCCGGGATCAGCGGCTCTCGGGGCGCGGCGGATGGCTCCTGCCTTACGTGACGTCGGACGGGCACGTTTTCAGCTTTCTCGCCATGCTGCAGGGCGAACTCTACAACGTGAGCAAGATCGGCTCGCCGAACGATCCGTTTCGTCCGACCGAAGACGGCGTTTCGGCGCGACTGTTTCCCCAGCTCAGTTTCGGCTGGAGCTACCCGATGATTCGTCGCGACGGCCCGTTCCGGACCATCGTCGAGCCGATCGCCTCGTTCGTCGCCGCGCCGGAGATTTCCGATCAGGACCGCTACCCGAACGAGGACAGCCGCTCGATCGAATTCGACGACACGAACCTCTTTCGCTTGAGCCGCTTTTCGGGCCTCGACCGCGTCGACAGCGGGCAGCGAATCAACTACGGGCTTCGCACGCATGTGTCGCGCGTCACCGGCGGCTATCTTTCGGCTTTTGTCGGCCAGAGTTACCGATTTCAGCAGGACGACACCTTTCCCGCCGGCTCGGGTCTCGACGACCAGGAATCCAACATCGTCGGTCGCGTGCGGTTCTCGCCCCATGAGTGGTTTGGCGCGACCTATCGATTTCAATTCGACAAGGACGATTTTTCCGCGGTGCGCAGCATAACCGGCGTCGCGGTCGGCCCGCAGGCGCTGCGCCTTTCGTTCAGCCACGTGTTCTTCGATCAGAGTACGCAAACCCAGGAGCCCTTCGACATCGAGCAGATCACCACCGCGCTGAGCGGACATTTATCGCAGCGCTGGCGTTTTCAAGTTCGCGAAACGCGGTCGATCGGCGAAGACGAGGGGCAGCTCCTGTTCGGCGCCAGCCTCATCTACGAGGACGAATGCATTCTCGCCGGCGTCGATTTCACCCGGCGATTCGTCGGATCGCTCGATAACCCGCCCGACTCGACGATCGTCCTGCGGATCATTCTGCGCAATCTCGGCGAGGTGCGCGGCAACGTTTACTGACCCCCGCAAGCGGCGGAATCGCGCGCCGGCGCGGCGGTCACGCCAGGTGGCGAACTCCTAAACGAACCGGGGGTTCATTGGCGAACCGATGTCCGGTTTCGGATGGAAAGCCCCACTCGTTCAGATAGCCGGCTATATCGCGGAAGCGCCAAAAGCTGTCATCCTTCCGACGTATCGACTGGAGACCACATGAACCATCCTATTGCTGGCTGCGTGGCCGCAGGAAGGGAGGCAATTTGTGCCATTGATAGCCCCGGCGTCCGTTCTGATAACCGTAGTCGAACAGTGCACGCATGAAATCAGGATCGAAATCGCGCGTCCGTGGCACCTCGAAGTCGGCGCCAATGTATGCCAAGTTGTAATCCACCCCATCGCGCTGGGTCGTCAGATAGAGGCGCAGAAGGTCGTTTACTCCACTGACGTGGATCATGGTCGAAATGGCACGCCCGGCGATACTGAGCGTGCTGCGTTCGACCGCCGCCCAATCCGCATCCAGGCGCGCATTTCGGATAAGGAAGGCGTGGCGTTCGCGGACGAAACCCATTTGCCGCGAAATCGCGCGGACGTCGATAGTTGGCGGATAGAGGAACATCTGAGCGATCGCGCCGCCATCGACATGCATTTCTTGATGACGTTGCCCATTTAACTCGACGTCGATCATCACCGGCGGAAATGCCGCCGGCACCGCCGCGGACGCCAGCATGATCTTGCGGAACAGTTCGAGGGCATCGGGATGGCCACTCGCCGCGATCGCACCGATGTTCCAGATTATCGGCCGCTGCGCGTCAAGATTCGTCGTTCCGATCAGTAGCAGGCGGCCTTTGGCATATTCGCGCGCGATCGCATCTAGCATGCTCGCGTTGGCGTACCGCGAGATGAGCCCCCACAAAGGAGTGGTGTCGGCGAGCGCGTCGTCGTACAAAGCCGCGATCAAACCACGCTCCCAGTAGACATCGCGCGCCGAAATGGTCGTGTAGACTTCCTTCAGCTGCTGATCGTATGCCGGCCCCAGAAATGCGAACGGTGCGGTCAGCGCCCCCGTGCTCACTCCGGTCACAATCTTGAACTCCGGCCGGTTTCCAGCCTCGGACCAACCGACGAGAAGACCGGCGCCGAACGCACCGTTATCGCTCCCACCCGACACGGACAAGAAATGGGCGGGCGAAAGTCGTCGGTCGGCAGGAATGCCGCCGAGCGCAGCCATCTCCCGCTCGAACGCTCGGATGCCTTCTTGGGCCATTTCTGCGGATTGTTCATCCGCCCAAAAACGTGCGTTCGGGGTCGCAAGGGCCACCGCCTGTGTCGTCGATAGCTTTGGAACCGGACTGAGACGTGACGGTGTCCCGCATGCCTGAAGCAGCAAACCGGCTATGACGGCGATCACCGCAATGGACTTCCGGCTTGACGGACGACCACTCGCGCGTCCGTCTACGACGGAACCGCAACGACGCAACGGCCGCGCACTCGTATGACGGCGGGGGCGTAGGAATAGCCCTTGGATTAAGACCTTGTGGCTTGACACTTTGCTGCCCCCGATCTTGTGAATTATGACGGATCGTTATCACGGACGTGCGTCATAAGAGCCCAATGAATCGCCGCCGCCTCACTCGACTATCTCGTCCGCGCGCGTCGGTCAACGACCCAGCGGCAGGTCACCCCATAGAAATGAAGCCGATTATTGATGCATTCGCCCGTCGGCCAATTCGGGTTTGTCTCGCAAGCGGCATGTCGCAACACCTTACGATTCGACTGCAAAATGCGTCCGGAGCCCACGGCGGCTGCTTCGAGTCAAAGGCTTCGATTCCGACATGTCCGCGACGCATCCGATTAGCTTCTAACTTCGGAAATGCTGGTTTGCTGTCGATGTCGTGGCCCTGGCCGTTATTCAAGCTCCTAAACCGGAGCCACGAATTATGCGCATTGAACTCAACGACTGCGAATGGAATTTCATCTGGCCGACGCTTCCCAACAAGCCACGCGGCGTGTCGCGCGTAGACAGCCGGCGTGTCCTCATCGGCAGCTTTTGGGTCTTCCGATCGGGCGCACCTTGGCGCGACCTGCCCGAGAGCCGTGGACCTCCGACGACCTGCGCACCCGCTTCATCCGCTGGCGGCGGGC